>JAFYOD010000073.1 GCA_017556515.1 Lachnospiraceae bacterium | reverse complement strand
GGAAGGCAACGTGGTTCTCGGCAGCCAGCTGACACAGAACAAAGCGATCCTCATGTGGCTTGAGCAGGGCAAAGAGCCGACTGAGCATATCTTAAACGAGATGTTAGATCAGGAAGGCGACTTCCAGGAACTTCCGGCTGATATCATCTTCATGATCAACAGCAAAGAAGCTCTTGAAAATGCGAAGTTACAGAAAGTCCTCGCGACATTCCCGAAGATCAAAGTTTACTACGACAGCTTCATTCCGAACGTAGAGACTCTGGCAAGAAGAATGTATGTAGATCCGGATAAATTACCGCTTATCCTTGTAACAACAAAAGAGCTGAATGCGGTATACGCATGCAGCGGTTACAATGTAGGCAGCGGCGACATGCTGGTGAAGATCTGTAACAACTTCTAATACTAAGGATCAAAAGTCAAAAGCCTTACTTGGTGCTTGCACACAGGTAAGGCTTTTACGTTTGTCAGTATTTATGAAAACTTGACAAACCATCCTTGACTTTCCACTTTATTTTAGGCATAATAAATATAATGACGATAGTCTAAGTATAGTGAAAGGAGGCACAAAATATGAACTATGATATGATGTACATGGAAGAAGATTTAGAATATTTTGATCCGTCTATGTTAGATGGTTCTGATGATGCCCTCCTGGAACTTTTATGTGAAGACGGTTTCCTTGATCCGGACGAGCTTGCACAGGCAGAAACACCGGAAGAACAGGAAGCATTGATCCGCCTTGCCATCGAGCGTGGTTTCCCGCAGGCATGGGACGAAGAACGACTCGAAACAGCTGTAAAGCTGATCGTTAAAAAACTCGATTCTCTTCGAATCTGGAAGGACCTGGTGTACGGTGACCGACATCTGAGAGCTCCTCCACAGATGTGTGCCGACTAAAGACCACACATCAAACAAAGAGAATATTTAAAGGAGAATTTTAATATGGCAACAGTATCTTTAAGAGGAATTAAAAAAGTTTACCCGAATACAGAAGGCAAGAAGAAAAAAGCAAAAAAAGGTGAAGAAGTTAAGAAAACTAACCTCACTATCACAGAGGAAGGCGTTCTCGCAGTTCAGGATTTCAACCTTGAGATCGCAGACAAAGAGTTTATCGTACTCGTAGGTCCGTCCGGTTGCGGTAAATCCACAACACTTCGTATGGTAGCAGGTCTTGAGGAAATCTCCGGTGGTGACCTTCTCATCGACGGCAAGAGAATGAACGACGTAGCTCCGAAGGATCGTGATATCGCGATGGTATTCCAGTCCTACGCTCTTTACCCGCATATGACAGTATACGAGAACATGGCGTTCCCGCTTAAATTACGTAAGATGCCGGCAGACGAGATCGATCGTCGTGTAAAAATTGCAGCTGAGACACTTGATATCACACAGTACCTTGAGAGAAAACCGAAGGCTCTTTCCGGTGGTCAGAGACAGCGAGTTGCGATCGGTCGTGCGATCGTTCGTGAGCCGAAAGCCCTCCTGATGGACGAGCCGTTATCCAACCTTGATGCTAAGCTTCGTAACCAGATGAGAGCTGAGATCATCAAACTTCGTCAGAAACTCGACACAACATTCATGTACGTTACACATGACCAGACAGAGGCTATGACACTTGGTGACCGTATCGTTATCATGAAAGACGGCGTTATCCAGCAGGTTGGTACTCCGCAGGAAGTATTCGATCATCCGAGAAACCTCTTCGTAGCTGGTTTCATCGGCATGCCGCGTATGAACCTCTTCGATGCAGAGCTTGTTATGAAAGATGGCAAGTATGCAGTTGAAGTTGGCGGAATCAGCGTAGTTCTTTCCGATGACAAACAGGCAAACCTCAAAGCTCAGAACGTAGCTCCGCAGGCTATCACACTTGGCGTTCGTCCGGAGCATATCGCTCTTGCAGCAGCTGGCGCACCGGCAATCAACGGTACAGTAGACGTAAGCGAGATGATGGGTAGCTCCGTTCACCTTCACGTGACAGCTCTCGGCGTAGACACAATCATCATCGTTCAGACAATGGGTCTCGACCAGGCTACAATGAACAACTTCGCGATCGGCAAATCGCTTTCCTTCGATTTCGATGGCACAGTTGCTCACGTATTCGATAAGAACACAGGCAAGAACCTCGAGTTCTAATTTCCAATACAAATAAAGATTTATATTGAAATATACAAAGCGGCCGCTTTACGGGAAAATCGTAAGGCGGCCGTTTTTTTACTTAATATTCAACAGAAATCGCATATTATACATAAAAGGTATTGCATATATTGGGGGAAATACGCCGAAGATTTTGCGAGTCGGTTGTTGCGGGCAAAAAAATAGAAAAATTTATCTGAAATTCCTTCTATTGTTTGTGAATTACAAGTTGACAAATTGCAGTGGTAGAGTTATACTGCATGTATATTATACATCAGATATGCATAATATACATACAAACTGTATATGTGCATACAGAAGACAGAATTTTATTAACAGGAGGAATTATTTATGTTGAAAAAAATGAGTGCTCTTTTACTTGCAGTAGTAATGCTTTGTACATGTTTAACTGCCTGCAGCAGTTCCGGAGCTACCTTATCCGCAGTGAAAAAATCCGGTAAGCTTGTTATCGCGACCAGCCCGGACTTCCCGCCGTTTGAGAATCTGGAAAATGGTGAAGTTGTTGGTATCGAGATCGATATCCTGAACCAGGTAGCTGATAAGATCGGTGTAGAGCTTGTGATCGAACAGATGGATTTTGATTCCGTTATCCCGGGTATCCAGGCCGGCAAATTTAACGTTGGTGTTTCCGGTATCACAGTTACAGAAGAGCGTAAAAAGAATGTAGATTTCTCCGATACTTACTTCCTTGCATCTCAGGCGATCGTAGTAACACCGGATAGTGCAATTACAGGTAAAGCAGATCTGACAGGCAAAAAGATCTCTGTTCAGACTGGTACAACAGCAGAAGATTACTGTATGGGCGAAGGCTATGAAGTTCTTGCATTCACAGCAAACAACGATGCAGCAGCAGCGCTGACATCCGGCAAAGCAGATGCTTGGGTTGTGGACAATGAAGTAGCAGTTGCACTGGCAGCAGAGCAGGGTCTGGTTGTTCTGGATGAGGCTATGACATCCGAGCCGTACGCATTCGCATTCCCGAAGGGCAGCGAGACATTAGTTACTGAGTTTAACAAGATCATCTCCGAAATGATCGCAGATGGCACAATCAAAGGCATTTTCGATCAGTACGGTGTTCTGTACGTTTCCCCGTAATCGAAGGAACGATGATATCCCTGTGGGACACTTTTTCTGCCCCACAGGGTATTTTTAAATTTTTGAATGGAGTAACGATCAATGAATATATTTGAAATGATAAAACAGGCTTTTATTCAGTGGGGAGTTCAGCTGCATGATACATTTATCGTAGAATCCAGATATATGATGCTGGTGGACGGCCTTAAAAATACCATGATCATCACACTCGGTGCTTTGCTCATCGGTGTAGTTTTAGGTTCTATCATCTCCATTATTAAATATTGTGGAGAAGACGTTCCGTTTATGAAACCTCTGTGCATGTTCTGCGACCTGTATACAACGGTTATCCG
>JAFYOD010000072.1 GCA_017556515.1 Lachnospiraceae bacterium | reverse complement strand
TAGAGCTGCTGAACAACCGGGTTCTCATCGGAACGTTTTACAAGTGCGCTCTTATCTGTTGTGTAAAGACCTGCAGCACGTGCCTGTTTGTCGGATAAGAAGCCTTCCGGCTGACCTGCACCACCGATACAACCGGTCGGACAAGCCATAACCTCAACGAAGTCGAAGTGTTCTTCGCCACTTTCGATGAGCTGGATCAGAGCCTCTGCATTGGAGAGACCGCTGACAACTGCTACATGAACTTCTTTCTCGCCGATTGTAGCGGAGAATGTCTTGATGCCTTCTAAACCACGAACGCCGGAGTAACGGATCTCTGTAAGAGCAGAGTTGGAACGCTCAGCAACACGACGGAGCGCTGCCTCTGTAACACCACCGCTGGCACCAAAGATAACGCCTGCGCCGGAACGGATGGAGAACGGCTGGTCCGGAGCGGACGGCTCGATCTCGTTGAACTGGATACCCAGCTCGCGGATCATCTTCGCAAGTTCTTTTGTTGTGATAACTGCGTCGATATCCGGTTTACCGTTACGAACGAATTCTTCTCTTTCAGCTTCCATCTTCTTAGCAGTACACGGCATGATCGCTACGTTGAATGTCTCAAGACCGCATTCTTCATCAGACGGTTTGTAGTACTCTTTGAGAACTGCACCGAACATCTGCATCGGAGATTTGCTTGTGGAGATGTACGGAAGGAGTTCCGGATGTTTTGTCTCGCAGTATTTGATCCAAGCCGGACAGCAGGATGTAAATAACGGGTATTTACGCTCTTCGCCGCTTGCAAGGATTTCTGCAAGTTCATTAGTCTCTTCAATGATAGTCATATCTGCACTTACGGATGTATCGAAAGCGAGATCGAAACCGATCATGTGAAGAGCAGTGTAGATCTTGTAGATGCTGTTGTCACCCGGTTTCATGCCGAACTCTTCACCAAGAGCTACACGAACAGCCGGAGCAACCTGTGCGATCACGCGTTTCTTCGGATCGAAGATCGCATTCCATACTTTACCTGTGGATTTCTTAACTGTGATAGCACCTGTCGGACATACAGCTGCACACTGACCACAGTTTACACAGTTTGTATCAGCAAGCTTTCTTCCGAATGCCGGAGAAACCTGCATATTGGAACCGCGGTGTACGAAATCGATGGCGCCAACACCCTGAACCTCATTACACATACGAACACAGTCACCACAAAGGATACATTTGTTCATATCGCGAACGATTGCCGGGGAAGAGAAGTCCATCTCGTATTCCGGACGGTAGTTTTTAAAACGAACCTCATACAGACCAAAACGTCTTGCGAGGGACTGAAGCTGACACTTCATGTTCTTCTCACATGTTGTACAATCTCTGCAGTGGGAAGCAAGAAGCAGTTCCAGGATCATCTTTCTGTGATGATGCAGCTTCGGTGTATTTGTACGGATCTTCATACCATCCTTCGGCGGTGTAGAACAGGAAGCAATGATGTTTCCTCTCTCATCCTCAACTACACACATACGGCATGCGCCGAAAATGGAAAGCTCTGAGGAATAACAGAATACCGGAATATTGATTCCGACATTACGGATTACCTGAAGGATATTTTTTTCGTCTGTGAACTCTGCGCGGAGTCCATCAATGATCATATATTTTGCCATTTCTTTCTCCTCCTACACTTCTTTCACAGCGCCAAACGGACAGCCGTCGATACAAGCACGGCACTTGATACATTTTTCCATATCGATCTTATGCGGCTGCTTCACAGTACCTGTGATCGCGCCAACCGGACACATTCTTGCACACTTTGTACAACCCTTACATAATTCCGGATCGATCTGCATGGAAACGAGAGCCTTACACTGGTTAGCCGGACATTTCTTATCTACTACGTGAGCGATGTATTCGTCACGGAAATATTTTAATGTACTGCTTACCGGAGACGGAGCGGATTTACCGAGACCGCAGAGAGCAGTTTCGGAAATTGTGGAAGCCAGTTCCTCGAGAAGCTCGATGTGCTGCATTGTTCCGCGACCTTCAACGATATCAGTTAAGAGCTCCAGCATACGTTTTGTACCTTCACGGCACGGAACGCATTTACCGCAGGACTCGTTCTGAGTGAAGTTCATGAAGAAACGTGCAACCTCGACCATACAGCTCTTGTCGTTCATAACTACAAGACCGCCGGAACCGATCATCGCGCCAACCTTCTTCAGGGAGTCGAAGTCTAACTTCATATCTAAATGGTTTTCTGTCGGGCTGATGCACAGACATCCGCCGGACGGACCACCGATCTGAACTGCCTTGAAATCGCCGCCTTTTACGCCGCCGCCGATATCAAAGATAACCTCACGGAGAGTTGTTCCCATCGGAACCTCGATCAGACCTGTGTTGTTAACATTACCTGTTAATGCGAATGCTTTTGTACCGTGGTTGTTGTCCGGACCAATTGTTTTGTACCATGCGGAACCTTTGTTGATGATCGGAGCCACGTTACAGAATGTTTCTACGTTATTTAATACTGTTGGTTTGTTGAAAAGACCGTGCTCAACTGTACGCGGCGGTTTTACTCGCGGCATACCGCGGTTGCC
Organism: Lachnospiraceae bacterium; assembly: GCA_017556515.1. Taxonomy (GTDB): domain Bacteria; phylum Bacillota; class Clostridia; order Lachnospirales; family Lachnospiraceae; genus Pilosibacter. Next base: position 10,647 of record JAFYOD010000072.1, on the reverse strand, counting down.
TTCGATGGAAGCAGTAAGAGCAGAACCCTCACCACAAACGAATGCACCTGCACCCTGGCTGATCTTAATATCAAAGTCGAAACCGGAGCCTAAAATGTTCTCACCAAGGAGACCAAGTTCCTTTGCCTGTCTGATCGCGATTGTTAAACGCTCAACTGCAAGCGGATACTCTGCACGAACATAGATGTAACCTGTGTGAGCTTTTGTAGCGATACCGGCAATGATCATACCCTCTAATACACGGTGCGGATCACCTTCCATCATGGAACGGTCCATGAATGCACCCGGGTCACCCTCGTCACCGTTACATACAACGTATTTCTCCGGATCCTTCTGACGAAGAACCTGAGACCACTTTGTACCAGCCGGGAATCCGCCGCCGCCACGGCCGCGAAGACCAGCTTCGGAGATCTCTTTTACGATATCTTCAGAAGTCATATCGAATAAACATTTTTCAACAGCTGCGTAACCGCCTACTGCGATATATTCTTCGATGGACTCAGCGTTGATGTGACCGCAGTGCTCAAGAGCCACACGTGTCTGCTGTTTGTAGAACGGGATCTCTTCCTGCTTCGGATAAGCAGTACCGTTCTGATCACGGTAAACGAGACGGTCAACTACTTCATTATTTAAAATACTCTGCTCGAGAATATCTTCACAGTCTTCTACTTTTACTTTTGTATAAAGCCATCCCATCGGCTCGATACGGAGGAGTGGACCCATCTCACAGAAACCGTGACATCCACTCTTCTTAAGACCAACGCTTTCCTCATGGTCATGATCATGAACATCTAATACGATTGTGCATTTGATGCCGCGCTCGTCCATCATCTCTTTTAAACGATCATAAATTTTTAAAGAACCGCCGGCAACACAGCCTGTACCGCCGCAGATCAGGATCTGCTTGCTCTGTGCATTGAGGGCTTTTGCGAATTCTTCACGTTTTACTGCTAAAGCTTCTCTGGAATTGATTCTATCTAACATTATTCGCCCATTGCCTCCTTCTCACGGATTTCGCGGATCATTGCACGTGCTTTTTCCGGTGTCATAGACGGATAAACCACATCATTTACAGTACATACCGGAGCAAGTCCGCATGCACCGAGACAGGATACTGTTTCTACAGTAAATAACATATCATCTGTTGTTGGCTTTTCTGCGGAAACACCTAACTGTGTACGGATCTCTTCTAAGATCGGAACGGACTTACGAACATGACAAGCAGTTCCGTCACAGATCTTGATCACGTATTTACCCTTCGGCTCAAGAGAGAAGTTCTCGTAGAAGGTAGCAACGCCGTAAATTTTTGCTTCACTGATATTTAATTTTTTAGCCACGTAGCATAAAGCTGCTTCCGGCAGATAACGATATTCTTTCTGAATGTCCTGCATGATGGCGATAACTAAAGACGGATTATAGTCATGGGCCTGAAGGATCTCATCCAGTTTTTCAAAACTAAGCTGACTCAAAGTGATATCTCCTTTCCCCTTTACAATTTTCACTGAGAAATCATTTCGTCTATATTAACACATAACTTTACAAAAGTACAGTGGAAATTTGGTAAAGATATACAGAAAAAGAAAGCAGGATGGTGCATAATGCTAAAATATATAAAATTAGAGGAAAAACTTGTAAAAACCTACTTGACATATTGACATAGCAATGATAATATGTAGGTTGCACTATTGTGGTGTCATGTGCCTTTTGGTACGACTATGCCCAAAAGTGGGAACTTTTTGCAATTGTTTTTGCGAATTCGATATCGATCAGAAATGATGTCGGAAGCATATGGAAAAAGGGGCAATTGCAATTTGATATGATAAAGAAAACAGGGGTGAAACGTCAATGGAGAAAAGCAGAATACGTCCGGTCCAGTCCGGTAAAAGCGTAAGAATGAGCTATTCAAGACAGAAAGAAGTTCTTGAGATGCCGAACCTGATCGAAATCCAGAAAGATTCCTATCAGTGGTTTCTCGACGAAGGTCTGAAAGAGGTTTTCGCGGATATCTCTCCGATCGCTGACTTTGCTGGTCATCTGAGCCTGGAGTTTGTAGACTTCACACTTTGCAGAGATGAGATCAAGTACACAATCGAGCAGTGCAAAGAGCGCGATGCTACTTATGCAGCACCTTTGAAAGTTAAGGTGAGACTCTGCAACAAAGATAAAGATGAAATCAATGAGCATGAGATTTTCATGGGTGATCTGCCGTTAATGACAGATACAGGTTCTTTCGTAATTAATGGCGCAGAGCGAGTTATTGTTAGCCAGTTAGTACGTTCCCCTGGTATCTACTACGGCATCGACCATGATAAGATCGGTAAAGAGTTATATTCCTGTACAGTGATCCCGAACCGTGGTGCATGGTTAGAGTACGAAACAGATTCTAACGATGTATTCTATGTTCGTGTAGACCGTACAAGAAAAGTTCCGGTAACAGTGCTTATCCGTGCACTTGGTTACGGAACAAACGCAGAGATTAGAGAACTGTTTGGCGAAGAGGCGAAGATTGAAGCAGCTATTCTTAAAGATCCGTCTGTTACAGTTGATTATCCGCAAGGAACTTACGAAGGCGGTCTTCTCGAATTATATAAGAAGATCCGTCCGGGTGAGCCGCTCTCTGTAGACAGTGCAAAGAGCCTTCTCGACAGCATGTTCTTTGATGCAAGAAGATATGACCTTGCTAAGGTAGGCAGATACAAATTTAATAAGAAACTTCACTTCAAGAACCGTATTACAGGCCACGTTCTCGCAGAAGATGTTGTTGATATGGCAACAGGCGAGATCCTTGCAGAGGCTGGTAAGACAATCACCAAGGAACTTGCAGTTGAGATCCAGAACGCAGCGATCCCGTACGTATGGATCCAGACTGAGGAGAAAACAGTAAAAGTTCTTTCCAATATGATGGTTGACCTTGGTGCTTATGTAACATTCGATCCGGAAGAGATCGGCGTTACTGAGTTGGTATTCTATCCGGTACTTGAAGCAATCCTGGAAAAAGCAGCTGATATGAGCGAGGAAGAGTTAAAAGACGAACTCCGCCGCAATATCAATGACTTAATTCCGAAGCATATTACTAAGGAAGATATCATTGCTTCCATTAACTATAATATGCACCTTGAGTACGAAATCGGTGCAAAAGATGATATCGACCATCTTGGAAACCGTCGTATTCGTGCAGTTGGTGAGTTACTGCAGAACCAGTACCGTATCGGTCTCTCCAGAATGGAGCGTGTTGTTCGCGAGAGAATGACAACACAGGATATGGACGGTATCACACCGCAGTCCCTGATCAACATCAAACCGGTAACTGCAGCAGTAAAAGAGTTCTTCGGAAGCTCTCAGCTGTCCCAGTTCATGGACCAGAACAACCCGCTTTCTGAGCTTACACATAAGAGACGTCTGTCCGCGTTAGGTCCGGGCGGTCTTTCCAGAGAGCGTGCAGGCTTCGAGGTTCGAGACGTACACTATACACACTACGGTCGTATGTGTCCGATCGAGACTCCGGAGGGTCCGAACATCGGTCTTATCAACTCCCTTGCTACTTATGCTAAGGTAAACCAGTACGGTTTCGTAGAGGCTCCGTACCGTGTGGTTGATAAAACAGATCCGGCTAATCCGCGTGTTACAGATGATGTAGTTTACCTGACAGCTGACGAAGAGGATAACTTCATCGTAGCTCAGGCGAACGAGCCGTTAGATGAGAACGGATACTTCATCCACAACAACGTATCCGGTCGTTTCCGTGAGGAGACTTCCTCCTTCCAGAAACGTTCCATCGACCTTATGGATATCTCTCCGAAGATGGTATTCTCCGTAGCGACATCCATGATCCCGTTCCTTCAGAACGACGACGCGAACCGTGCGCTCATGGGTTCCAACATGCAGCGTCAGGCAGTTCCGCTTCTTGCTACAGAAGCTCCGGTCGTTGGTACAGGTATCGAGGCGAAAGCAGCTGTTGACTCCGGTGTTTGCGTAGTTGCAAAGAATGCCGGTGTTGTTGAGCGTTCCGCTTCCAACGAGATCGTTATTAAGAGAGATTCTGATGGAAACAGAGATGTTTACCATCTTACAAAATTCAAGAGAAGCAACCAGTCCAACTGCTACAACCAGAAGCCGATCGTTTACAAGGGTGACCATGTAAATGCAGGCGATGTTATCGCAGACGGTCCGTCCACAAAAGACGGTGAGATCGCACTTGGTAAGAACCCGCTTATCGGATTTATGACTTGGGAAGGTTATAACTACGAGGATGCTGTTCTGTTAAGTGAGAAACTGGTTCAGAACGACGTTTACACTTCTGTTCACATTGAGGAATATGAGTGTGAATCCCGTGACACCAAATTAGGACCGGAAGAGATCACAAGAGACGTTCCGGGCGTTGGTGAGGATGCACTGAAAGACCTTGACGAGCGCGGAATCATCCGTATCGGTGCTGAGGTTCGTGCAGGTGATATCCTTGTTGGTAAAGTTACACCGAAGGGTGAGACAGAACTGACAGCAGAAGAGAGACTTCTCCGCGCAATCTTCGGTGAGAAGGCAAGAGAAGTTCGTGACACATCTCTGAAAGTACCGCACGGCGCTTATGGTACAATCATTGACGCTAAGGTATTTACAAGAGAAAACGGCGATGAGCTTGCTCCGGGCGTAAACCAGTCCGTAAGAATCTACATCGCTCAGAAACGTAAGATCTCCGTAGGTGACAAGATGGCCGGCCGTCACGGTAACAAGGGTGTAGTTTCCCGCGTACTTCCGGTAGAGGATATGCCGTTCCTTCCGAACGGTCGTCCGCTCGACATCGTGCTTAACCCGCTCGGCGTACCGTCCCGTATGAACATCGGTCAGGTACTTGAGATCCATTTAAGCTTAGCTGCAAAGGCTCTTGGCTTCAACGTTGCTACACCGGTATTCGATGGCGCAAACGAGGTTGACATCCAGGATACACTTGAGCTTGCAAATGATTACGTTAACATGGAATGGGAAGCATTCCAGGAGAAATACAACGACTTACTGAAACCGGAAGCAATGGAATACCTTGCTAACAACTTAGATCACCGTGCTTTATGGAAGGGCGTTCCGATCGACCGCACAGGTAAAGTACAGTTAAGAGATGGCCGTACAGGTGAGCCGTTTGACAGCCCGACAACAATTGGTCACATGCACTATCTGAAACTCCACCACCTGGTAGATGATAAGATCCATGCACGTTCCACAGGTCCATACGCACTCGTAACACAGCAGCCGTTAGGTGGTAAAGCACAGTTCGGCGGTCAGCGTTTCGGTGAGATGGAGGTTTGGGCTCTTGAGGCGTACGGCGCAGCTTACACACTTCAGGAGATCCTTACAGTGAAATCCGATGACGTTGTAGGTCGTGTGAAGACTTATGAGTCCATCATCAAGGGCGAGAACATTCCGGAGCCGGGTATTCCGGAGTCCTTCAAGGTATTACTGAAAGAGCTTCAGTCCCTTGGTCTGGATGTACGTGTTCTTCGTGAACTTGAAAATGGCGAGACAGAAGAAGTGGATATGTCCGAAAATATTGACTACGCAGATGCAAACATGGACCTTCGTGAGATCATCGAAGGTGACAGAAGCTATGCAGAGCAGGAGGAGAATTCCTTCAAGAGCTTTGGTTTCCAGACACAGGAAATTAAAGATGGCGAGTTTGTCAGCGTAGAAGACGAAGAAGACTTTGCGGATGATTTCGAAGAAGACTTCGATGATTCCGATATTGACGAATAATAGAAGGGAGTACCGTTCATGCCTGAGATTAAGGAAAACGTTCAGCCGATGACATTTGACGCGATCAAAATCGGACTTGCTTCCCCGGAAAAAATTCTTGAGTGGTCTTTCGGTGAGGTTAAAAAGCCGGAGACAATCAACTACAGAACATTAAAACCGGAAAAAGACGGTCTGTACTGTGAGAAAATTTTCGGACCGAGCAAGGACTGGGAGTGTCATTGTGGTAAGTATAAGAAAATCAGATATAAAGGCGTAATCTGCGACCGCTGTGGCGTTGAGGTAACAAAAGCAAGCGTACGTCGTGAGCGTATCGGCCATATTGCTCTGGCCGCTCCGGTTTCCCATATTTGGTATTTTAAGGGTATTCCGAGCCGTATGGGTCTCATCCTGGATATCTCTCCGAGAATCCTCGAGAAGGTTCTGTACTTCGCTTCTTATATCGTACTGGATGCAGGTGCAACAGGCCTCCAGTTAAAGCAGGTTCTTTCTGAGAAAGAATACCGCGATGCAATCGAAAAATATGGCTACGGCACATTCCGTGTAGGAATGGGTGCCGAGGCCATTCAGGAATTATTAAGAGGCATTGACCTCCAGAAAGATTCCGATGAGTTAAGAGCTCAGCTTAAGGATGCTTCCGGCCAGAAGCGCGCAAGAATCATCAAGCGCCTTGAGGTTGTAGATGCATTCCTGAACTCCGGCAACAAACCGGAGTGGATGATCATGAACGTGATTCCGGTAATTCCGCCGGATATCCGCCCGATGGTACAGCTTGACGGTGGCCGTTTTGCAACATCTGACTTAAACGATTTATATAGAAGAATCATCAACCGTAACAACCGTCTTGCAAGACTTCTTGAGCTTGGTGCTCCGGACATCATCGTTCGTAACGAGAAGCGTATGCTGCAGGAGGCTGTAGACGCACTTATCGACAATGGTCGTCGTGGAAGACCGGTAACAGGCCCGGGTAACCGTGCACTGAAATCCCTTTCCGATATGTTAAAGGGTAAACAGGGTCGTTTCCGTCAGAACCTTCTTGGTAAGCGTGTAGACTACTCCGGACGTTCCGTTATCGTAGTAGGACCGGAACTGAAGATCTATCAGTGTGGTCTTCCGAAAGAGATGGCGATCGAGCTGTTCAAACCGTTCGTTATGAAAGAGCTCGTTGCTAACGGTACAGCACACAACATCAAGAATGCGAAGAAGATGGTTGAGCGTCTCGAGACTCAGGTTTGGGACGTACTCGAAGATGTAATCAAAGAGCATCCGGTTATGTTAAACCGTGCTCCTACTCTTCACAGACTTGGTATCCAGGCGTTCGAGCCGATCCTTGTAGAAGGTAAAGCGATCAAACTTCATCCGCTCGTATGTACAGCGTTCAACGCGGACTTCGACGGTGACCAGATGGCTGTACACCTTCCGCTTACAATGGAAGCTCAGGCAGAGTGCAGATTCCTTCTCCTCTCCCCGAACAACCTGTTAAAACCGTCTGATGGTGGTCCGGTAGCCGTTCCGTCTCAGGATATGGTTCTTGGTATCTACTATCTGACACAGGACAGACCTGGTGCACATGGTGAAGGCAAGTTCTTCAAGAACAAAAACGAGGCAATTCTTGCATACGAGAACGGAGCTGTTACACTTCACTCCAAGATCAAAGTAAGAGTTTCCAGAACAATGGCAGATGGCACTGAGATGACTGGTGTTATCGAGACAACTGTAGGACGTATCCTCTTCAACGAGATCATCCCGCAGGACCTTGGCTTCGTTGACAGAACAATTCCGGGCAACGAACTCAAGATGGAAGTTGATTTCCTTGTTAAGAAGAAACAGTTAAAGCAGATTCTTGAGAAAGTTATCAACACACACGGTGCTATGCAGACAGCAATCACACTGGATGATATCAAGGCGATCGGTTACAAGTTCTCCACAAGAGCAGCTATGACTGTATCTGTCTCCGATATGACAGTGCCGGCTTCCAAGAAGCAGTTACTTGCTGATGCAGAAGCTACAGTAGATAAAATCGCTAAGAACTTCCGCCGTGGTCTTATCACAGAGGAAGAGCGTTATAAAGAAGTTATCGACGTTTGGAAGAGAACTGACGATCAGCTTACACACGACCTGTTAACAGGCCTGGATAAGTACAACAACATCTACATGATGGCTGACTCCGGTGCCCGTGGTTCCGATAAGCAGATCAAACAGCTGGCTGGTATGCGTGGTCTTATGGCTGATACAACCGGTCACACAATCGAACTTCCGATCAAGTCTAACTTCCGTGAAGGTCTTGACGTACTTGAGTACTTCATTTCCGCTCACGGTGCTCGTAAGGGTCTGTCCGATACAGCTCTTCGTACAGCCGACTCCGGTTACCTGACAAGACGTCTTGTAGACGTATCCCAGGATCTTATCATCCGTGAGACAGACTGCTGCGAAGGCAAAGATATTCCGTTCATGGAGATCACAGCATTCTCCGATGGTAAGGAAATGATCGAGAGCCTTGAAGAGCGTTTAACAGGCAGATATATCGCTGAGACAATCGTTGATCCGGATACTGGTGAAGTGGTTGTTAAGGCAAACCATATGTGTACTCCGAAGCGTGCAGCTGCAGTTATGAAAGTTCTTAACAAACTCGGAAGAAATTCTGTTAAGATCCGTAACGTATTATCCTGTAAGAGCCACATCGGTGTTTGTGCGAAGTGTTATGGTGCGAACATGGCAACAGGCCAGCCGGTACAGGTTGGTGAGGCCGTTGGTATCATCGCTGCTCAGTCTATCGGTGAGCCGGGTACACAGCTTACAATGCGTACATTCCATACTGGTGGTGTAGCCGGTGGCGATATCACACAGGGTCTTCCGCGAGTTGAGGAGCTTTTCGAGGCTAGACGTCCGAAGGGTCTCGCAATCATCGCTGAGTTTGGCGGCGTTGTAACAATCAAAGATACAAAGAAAAAACGTGAAATCATCGTTACAGATCCGGAGACAGGTAACTCCAAGACTTACCTGATCCCGTACGGTTCCAGAATCAAGGCTCTTGACGGTCAGGTTCTTGAGGCCGGTGATGTTCTTACAGAAGGTTCTATCAACCCGCATGACCTCCTTAAAGTTAAGGGTGTTCGTGCAGTACAGGATTACATGCTCCACGAGGTACAGCGTGTATACCGTCTCCAGGGTGTAGAAATCAACGATAAGCACATCGAGATGATCGTACATCAGATGTTAAAGAAGATCCGTGTCGAAGAGAGCGGAGATTCCGAGATCCTTCCGGGAACATCCATGGATGTACTCGACTTCAACGAGATGAACGAGGCTCTTATCGCAGAAGGCAAGCAGCCGGCAGAAGGTAAGCAGGTAATGCTCGGTATCACAAAAGCATCCCTTGCAACAGATTCCTTCTTATCCGCAGCGTCCTTCCAGGAGACAACAAAAGTTCTTACAGAAGCAGCGATCAACGGTAAAGTTGATAAGCTCATCGGTCTGAAAGAAAACGTTCTTATCGGTAAACTGATCCCGGCCGGTACAGGTATGAAGCGTTACCGCAACATCAAACTTGGTACAGACGAGATCATCGAAGAAGAGGAAATCTTAGATGACGTTATGATGGAAGATGCTCCGATCGAGGAAGCAGAAGAGATCATCTTAAACGAAGATGACATGAACGACGAAATCTAATAAGATCTTATAATGACAGCGAGGGAAGGAATTCCCTCGCTGTTGTAGTATTATAATAGTTAGAAAAAGAAAACTCAGGTAAGAGGTAGTTAACTAAACAATGATTCGTTTATTAGTGGAAATATTCATTAAAAACAAGGATCAGATCGAAAATCCGGAAGTACGCAGAGCCTATGGAATGCTTTGCAGTATTGTGGGAATCGCGCTGAATGTTATCTTGTTTACAGGAAAATATCTGGCAGGAGTATTGAGCGGGTCCATTGCGATCACAGCAGATGCTTTTAATAATCTGTCCGATGCAGGCTCTTCGGTGATCACATTGGTCGGATTTAAATTCTCCGGAATGAAGCCGGATAAAGACCATCCGTTTGGCCATGGGCGAATTGAATATTTATCAGGACTGGGTGTGGCAATGCTGATCATTTTAATGGGATTTGAATTATTCAAATCTGCCATCGGAAAGATCATGAATCCGGAACCGGTAGAAACAAGTGTACTTACGGTAGCGATCTTAGTTGTATCCGTCTGCGTAAAGCTCTATATGAGTATGTTCAATCGTTCAATTGGAAATAAAATCGATTCCGAAGCAATGAAAGCAACTGCAACAGACAGTCTCAGTGATTCGGTTGCAACATCTGCAGTGTTGGTTTCTATGTTGGTGGCTCATGTTACTGATGCTATGATCGATGGATGGTGTGGTCTTGTTGTTGCTGTCATGGTCCTTTATGCAGGATACAAAGCTGCGAAAGATACCATCGATCCCCTTCTTGGCGGTCCGCCATCCAGAGAGTTTGTAAACAACATCCGTGAAATTGTCATGTCACACGAAGAAATCATAGGAATTCATGATCTGGTTGTACACGATTACGGTCCATGCAGATGTATGATCTCTCTCCACGGAGAAGTTCCGGCAAACGGAGACATCATTGCTCTTCATGATCTGATCGACCATATCGAAAAAGAGTTGGGAGAAAAACTTGGTTGTGAAGCAGTCATCCATATGGACCCTCTGGAAACCGACAATGAAAAGATCACAGAAATGAAGCATGAACTTCTGACTCACATCAATTCCGAACTCCCCGGAATTTCCATCCATGACTTCCGCATGGTCCAGGGTCCGACCCATACAAACCTGATTTTTGATGCGGTTGTTCCGCATGGCTTCGACATGAGCAACGACGAAGTGAAAGAAGGAATGGAGAAGCTGGTGCAGAAGCACTGGACGAATTGCTTTGCAGTGGT
>JAFYOD010000071.1 GCA_017556515.1 Lachnospiraceae bacterium | reverse complement strand
GAGGATTTTGAAGCAAATTTCCAGAATGCACAGATGGAAGCCATCAAAGGATTTTCGGATCATACCATGTACATCGAACGATTTGTGGAGAGACCGAGACATATTGAGTTTCAGATTTTAGCGGATTGTTATGGAAACGTCATCCATTTAGGAGAACGTGATTGTTCTATCCAGAGGCGACACCAGAAAGTTCTGGAAGAAGCGCCGTCTGTGGCAATTTCATCCGAACTTCGTACACGAATGGGAGAAACAGCAGTACGCGCAGCAAAAGCCGTTGGATATGAAAATGCTGGAACCATTGAATTTTTACTGGATCGAAGCGGAAACTTTTATTTCATGGAAATGAATACCCGCATCCAGGTGGAACATCCGGTAACCGAAGCTGTTACAGATATGGACCTGATCAAAGAACAGATTCGAATTGCAGCAGGAGAACCACTTTCGGTAAAACAGGAAAATATTAAAATTGTTGGTCATGCCATCGAATGCAGGATCAATGCAGAAAATCCGGAAAAGAACTTTATGTCATGTCCGGGAACCATTCAGGATCTCCATCTTCCGGGTGGACGAGGCGTTCGAGTGGATACGGCAGTATATAATCATTATACGATTCCAGCTAATTACGATTCCATGATCTTAAAACTGATCGTACATGACAAAGACAGAGATTCTGCTATTGCGAAGATGCGTAGTGCTCTTGGTGAATTGGTGATAGGAGGAATTAAAACAAATCTGGATTTCCAGTATGAAATATTGAGTAATCCAGATTTTGAAGAGGGAGATGTGGATACAAACTTTATCCAAGAACATTTTCTCGAGTACTGTAAATAAATGTGGAGAATAAACGTATGCTTAGAGATATGTTTAAAAAAACATATACAAGAATTGATACATCGTACAGTATAAAAAAACAGAATACAGAACAGAAAATTCCGTCAGATCTCTGGCGTAAATGTAATAAATGTGGGAAACCGATCTATGTGGAGGACGTTTATGCAAACCATAACATATGTCCGAAATGCGGAGGTTACTTTCGCGTCAGTGCATATCGCAGGATCCAAATGATAGTTGATCCCGGAACATTTCATGAATGGGATCGGGAAATGGAAATCTCCAATCCGCTTCAGTTCCCGGGATATGAAAAGAAAATTCTTGCAGCACAGGAGAAAACAAAATTAAATGAGGCAATTGTTACAGGCCAGGCAAGGATTGGTGGTTATCCGGCAGTCGTTGGTGTGTGCGATGCGAGATTTTTGATGAGCAGCATGGGTCACAACGTGGGAGAAAAGATCACAAGAGCTGTGGAACGTGCAACGAAAGAACAATTACCGGTTATTTTATTTGCATGCTCCGGAGGAGCCAGAATGCAGGAGGGAATGGTTTCCTTGATGCAAATGGCAAAAACATCGGCTGCATTGAAACGTCATCATGATGCGGGGCAGTTGTTTATCAGTGTTCTGACAGATCCGACAACCGGAGGCGTGACTGCAAGTTTTGCCATGTTGGGAGATATCATTCTCGCAGAACCGGGAGCATTGATCGGTTTTGCAGGTCCGCGAGTAATTGAGCAGACCATTGGACAGAAACTTCCGGATGGATTCCAGAGAGCAGAGTTTTTACTGGAACATGGTTTTATCGACAAGATCGTAAAGCGAGAAGAGATGAAAACGACATTGGCGCAAATCTTAAAACTGCATGGTGTCGGGAACGAACATTATGAATTAGAACCTAAAGTGGTTACAGAGAAAGCGTATAATCATGCTGTAAAAGGGAATACCAAAAAGATTATTCGACACGCGTGGGAGTCGGTTCAGCTTTCCAGAAAAGCGGATCGACCGGTTGCTTCTGACTATATACGAGTGTTGTTTGATGACTTTACAGAGTTTCATGGAGACCGTCTATATAAAGATGACGGAGCGATCATTGGAGGTATTGCCAGTTTTCATGGAATGCCGGTGACTGTGATCGGACAGGAGAAAGGTAAAACAACCAAGGAAAATATCATCAGAAATTTTGGAATGCCTTCTCCGGATGGATATCGAAAGGCATTGCGTCTGATGAAGCAGGCAGAGAAGTTTGGAAGACCGATCATTTGTCTGGTCGATACTCCTGGAGCTTTTTGCGGAATCGAGGCAGAAGAGCGCGGGCAGGGCGAAGCGATTGCCAGAAATTTATTTGAGATGGCGTCATTGAAAGTGCCGATTCTTTCCATTGTGATCGGAGAAGGAGGCAGCGGCGGTGCGCTGGCAATGGCAGTGGCGAATGAAGTCTGGATGATGGAACACGCCATTTACTCCATTTTGTCTCCGGAAGGCTTTGCATCAATTCTCTGGAAGGATAGTAAAAGAGCAGATGAAGCTGCTAACGTTATGAAAATTACCGCAAAAGAGTTGAAAAAACTCGGAATGATCGATCTGGTGATTCCGGAGGAAGAGCCTGCGAGTCGTGAATCACTTCCACAGATTCAAAAATATGTTGACCATGAATTAGTACGATTTTTTGAACGCTGGAGAGAAAAAGAGAAAGAAGAACTGGTGAATTGTCGTTATGAACGATTCCGTAAGTTCTAAAGAGAATAAATCCCATCCGACTGTCATAGAGCTTTGACAGAAGGGTGGGATTTTTATGTTAAATTATTTATGGGCAGGAATGATGTTGATTGGAATTGTTTGGGGAGCGTTTCATGGAACTCTTAGTGAGGTTACGGAGGGGGCACTAAACTCTGCAAAAGAAGCTGTAACCTTAAGCATTACCATGCTTGGTATCATGTCATTTTGGTGTGGGATTTTGAAGATTGGAGAAGAATCAGGATTAATTGAAGCGATGACAAAAAAGATGCGCCCGGTTCTTCACTTCTTATTTCCAAAACTTCCGGAAGGGCATCCGGCAGCAGAGGCAATTTCCACTAATATGATCGCAAACATGCTGGGATTGGGATGGGCAGCGACTCCTGCCGGTTTAAAGGCAATGAAAGAGTTAGAAAAGTTGGAAGAAGACCGAAGAATCCATCAAGTTGCGTCAGTTCCCCGAGGAACTGCAAATAATGAAATGTGTACATTTCTGATTCTCAATATCTCTTCTTTACAACTGATACCGATCAGTATTATTGCATATCGGACAGAGTATGGGAGTGCAGATCCCATGGCAATTGTCGGACCGGTCCTCCTGGCGACAACGATCAGTACCATGGTTGGAGTTTTGTTCTGTAAGATTATGCAAAATATCGGAAAGATTGAGGCTTAAGTATACTTTACAAATAGCGTTTTGATTGGCAAAATAGATATAATACACTATTTTAAATTTGAAATTAACAGATTCAAAGGAGAATCATTATGTTAGATGGTTTGGTCTCAATCCTCTTGCTTTGGGTAGCATATGTGGACCATAAGACAATGAAAATTCCGGATAAACTAAATTTGATGCTTGGGTTCTGTTGTTTGTTATCATGCATACAGAATCCAAACATTACATTGATGGAGCGAATGTTTGGGTTTGCGATCATTTCTGTTCCCATGTATTTATTATGTCTGTTTATCCCTGAGGCATTTGGAGGCGGAGACATCAAGTTGACTGCAGTAATGGGATTTTATCTAGGATGGAAACGAATGCTTGTGGGAGCGTATATAAGTTTTCTGATCGGAGGCGTTCAGGCAGTTTATATCTTACTAATAAACAAATCAAGAAAAGATAGAACAACGCATATGGCGTTTGGTCCGGCGCTATGTCTTGGAATGTGGATTGCCATGTTATGTGGAAATGACTTGATTTCATGGTATTTTGGGCTTTGGAGTTAAGTTCCGGCGGAGGGAAAGATGAAATTTTTGAATCACTTTGGAAATCGAAAGCTAACAGCGGACCGATTGTCTGATATGTGCAGGCAGATCGGAGCCATGGTTGGTACTGGGATCACTATGGCGAAAACAATGGAAATATTAAGGAATACGGCAGAAAGTAAAAGAATTTCCCACATTTATGGAGAGTTGGAAAAACGCATTGGTCAAGGGAAAATGATCGGTGACTCGATGGAAGAAATCGGAGTATTTCCGGATCTGATGATCAACATGTTCCGCGCAGCTGAAGTCAGTGGTCAGATGGAGAAAACAGCGGTTCATCTGGCAGAACATTATCGAAAAGAGCATCGCACGATGACACAGATGAAAGCTGCAACGATGTATCCGAAAATATTGTGTGTGATGGCGATAATGATCGTACTGTTTGTATTCCTGGTCATTATGCCAATGGTAGAACCCTTGTTTCGAGAAATGGAACTTCCACTTACGACACAAGTATTGATGCATATCAGTGTATTTCTGAAACAACATTGGTATATCGTTGCGATGGGATTTTTTATGATGTTGTTTTTGGTTTCCATAATTGCGTCATTGCATCCGGTAAAGCATGTTTTGGACAAGACGACGGTGTATATACCAGTTTTTGGAACACAAATGCGCACTATCTATACGGCTCGCTTTGCAAGAAGTTTGAGCAGTTTATATGCCAGTGGAGTTCCGATGCTGACCAGTCTGGTAATTGCATCTAAGACATTAGGAAACCAATATTTGGAAGAGCAGTTTGCTGATGTTGTGCAGGAAGTAGAGCAAGGTAAGACATTAAGTGATGCAATCGGATCTGTCAGGGGACTCGATAAAAAATTGCCTGCGATCATTTATGTCGGAGAAGAAACAGGAAAGCTGGATACTATGCTTCTCAGTTTAGCGGAGGGATATGAACACGAAGCGGAAATGGCGATGACCAAAATGGTTTCATTGGCAGAGCCGTTGCTAATCGTCGTGATCGGTATTGTGGTTGCAGTTATCTTGCTGGGGATCATGCTTCCGATGTGGAGCATGTATGAATATCTGGGATAGTGAATGGTTGTAGAAATGGGGGTGGAGAAATGAACATACGAAAAAACGATGGATTTGTTTTGATCCAGGTTTTAGTGTTTGTCATGGTCGTATTATTGTTTTTGACCTCTTTATTCTCTGCATCCGTATTTCGCGCCAAAATTGCACGCATGCGCATTCAAAAAGAGGAAGCTAAGCAAGCGGCGGAAGTTGCGCTGCAGTTAATAAAAATTGAGATAGAAAACGGAAATTCCGAGTGGATCGAGTCTGGACTGCCCAAAATAAAAACGACTTTGGAGTTTGAATCGGACGATGGAGAAATAATCATATCTATTCCGGTGGTCATTTGGAGTGAGTGTGAGGAAGATGGTATCTCTTTATTTGCGGAGGCAGAAATCGGATCGCGAAAGGAAACAGCACATATGGTGTTGAATCTATCTCAAGATAATGAATTGATAACTGATTCGAATGCAGAAGTTGCAACATCGTCTACAGCAACGCTGTCGGGAGGAGGAAATCCGGATGCATAAAAATGAAAATGGATTTACCCTGGCAGAGGTTATGGTTGCTTTGGCAATCTTACTGCTGGCTTCACAATTATTGATCACGGGATCGTCAGTTGTTCAGAGAATGGACCGTCGTGTAAATGAAATTTCCAATGTAGCAGATACGTTACAAGAAAATCTGTCAGAGGATTCAAACTATATTTCCGGTACATTACGGTTGATAGTCGATGAAGATACGGAGTTTGTTCACGATGGACAGATCTATCGGGATGAAGCATTGATCGAACAAGATATTACGATCCATGTGGTTCGTATGGAAGAAAGGAATTAACATGAAATACAACTACTTACGGAAAAATGAGAATGAGAAAACCGAGCGGTCTGCTGTGGAACTTTTGGAAGGACTGTTATTGGATGGTTATCGAAAAAGAGCAAGTGATATCCATATTGAACCGCGAGAAGACTGCCTCATGATTCGAATTAGATTGGATGGTATGTTGGTCGAACATCTGAAATTGGACATGGATCTGCATCCGTCATTGATCGCACGTGCCAAAATTATCTGTGGGATGGACATTGCAGAGAAACGCCTTCCTCAGGATGGGCATTGCAAAGTCAAAGTAGATGATGTTGAGATGGATTTAAGAGCCAGTTCTGTGCCGACCATATATGGCGAGAAAATCGTCCTTCGATTTTTAAATACGCATGTGCACGTGGAGCATGAAGATTCATTTGGAATGGATGGAGATAATTACAGGAAAGTATTAGAAATGCTAAAACGTCCCAATGGGATTATTTATATAACAGGACCGACCGGTTCCGGAAAGACAACGACGTTGTACCTGATGTTGGAACGTTTAGTAAAAACGCCGGTTAATATCATGACGATTGAAGATCCGGTTGAAAAGCAGATTGCAGGGATCAATCAGATCCAGGTTTCAGAACATGCCGGACTTACTTTTGAAAAAGGGCTTCGTGCGATCATGAGACAAGATCCGGATATTATCATGGTTGGAGAGACCAGAGATCATGAAACCGCTAAGATCAGTGTCAGCGCAGCAATCACAGGTCATCTTGTACTTTCTACCCTTCATACAAGCGATGCAGTTGGCGCCATTACCAGAATGGAAGACATGGGGATCGATCCGTATCTGGTTGCCAATAGTTTGAGTGGTGTGATTGCTCAAAGACTGGCAAGAAAGGTATGTCCGTACTGTTCTGAGGAAATAGAGGTTGGAAAAGAAGCTTCCTTCCTGGGGATTCAAGGGAAAACAATAAAGAAAGCGATAGGATGCGAGCATTGTAACGGAACCGGATACAAAGGAAGGATCGCCATTCACGAAGTGGTTGTGATTGATAAACATATTCGCGGTATGATCACGGAGAAGCGATCTGCGGAAGAAATCTATCAGTATGCAGAAAAGACCCAAAATATCCGAAGGATGAAAGCAGATCTGATCCGTCTGGTAGAGGAAGGAATTACGACTACAGAAGAACTTTTACGTTTAACATATGGAGAATAAAAATAAGGAGCTTTTTCTGGTTAATAAACCAGGGAGAGCTCCTTTTTTTGACATAAAAAATCTTTGATTTTCAGGTGTGAAAGTAAATGCAAGGGAATTCTTCTGTGCAATCTGCTGAAATGGAGAGAATCAAATTCGGTGTAATGCACAGTTTCCGAGGGGGCTTTTCGACGGATCCAACATGGACAATGCAGTTTCTCCATGATATAGTTTACTCACTTAAAATCTTTAAACAAATCTTTAAGATCTAACTTACGTTTCTTTTGTTACTGTCTTCGGCAGATCAGCCGGGAAGTCGGGAGGATGAAAAATGAAGAAAAACAGAATATGGAACATACTGGCAGCAGCAGCCGGTTCTTTTGCCATGCTTACCAGCAGTCGGATGGTGATACAGCCATTTGCGAATGTGTATTCCTCACAAAACAGATATGAGGTAGAAAATGCGGAACAATGCAGAAGGTTATTGATGGAAATTGTGTCTAAAGCCAATGAAGGAGAACGGTACGAATATGTGATTACCGGAAAAGATTACGAACCGGAATCGTTGGTCATTGCTCAAATGTTTCCGAATGCGATCAATATTTCCAACACAAAGATTGCGGAATATCAAGAAGATGGACATCGATATGTGACGTGCAGGATTGGATTTGAGCGTTTACAGGACTATGAGGAGGATAATAGCGAGCCAGAGGGAGGAGTGGTTGGACGACACTGGAAAATAGGGGACCTCAGAAACTGGGAAATTGGAGGAGAGAACTATCTATTTCGATGCATTGATGATGATTACAGCAGCAATTCGAATGACCAGGTATGCGCATTGTTTTTGTGTGAAACTGTCATACGGTCTGACGTAGATAGTAGTGATTCTCAACGGGAAATTTTGACTTTTGGAGAGACAAATAATTATAAAACATCTGAAATACGAAAATGGCTTCAAACGAATGTAAAAGATCCGGGAGATCATTTAGTTACTGTAAATACAGGGGTAAACACCGCCTATTTAGGAGCGACTATTCCGGGAACTTACGATGAATTTACTACATCCGGGTTACTGCGCCATGAGCTTTATACCCAAATGGCAGAGGATGAGCTATTTTTGCTGTCCTTGGACGAGGCAATTCGGTACAAAGAAATTCTTTGGGATTTGGAAGGAGGCGGAACTCCATACAGCCATGGATATTGGCTGAGAACACCATCTTATTCTACGGATGAAGATGGAGCGTTTGGATATGGATCGTGGATTTATATAGTAGATCTGGAAAAGGGTTGTATTCGTCCGGCAGAAGTCGATGATGGAAGCATAGGAATTCGTCCGGCGTTTTGTCTTCCACAATCATAATTATACATACAGAGAGGGGAAAAATAATGAAAGAAAATAATATGAAGTATAAGAAATCATGTGTAAGGGCAGCTGCAATCGGACTATGTACATGTGTGGCTGTGATGTCTCCGTATCAGAGTATGGCGGGAATGTTGTACGAGAATTTGGAAATAACTGTTAATTCCGGAAGTAATGCGAAGCAGGCGACAGACTCCAATGCGGTAAGCCGATTTGGCATGCGATCGATAGGAACCGGAGATTTATGGGAACACTGGGTTGGAGATTTAAGTTTCCTTAGTGGAAAAACTGGTGATGGTACGGAGGAGAAACCGTTTCAGATTTCAACGAAAGAACACTTAATGGGTCTTTCGGAACTCACATCAAAGGGAATGATAATTAGAGACGGTGAAGGTACATATCCAGGCGATTATACAGGCTGTTATTTTCGTCTTACCAGAAATATTGATCTTGGTGGAATGGAGTGGATGCCGATTGGCTTTTATCAAAATGAAGCAGATTTTCTGACAGGAGAAGTATACCCGTTTGTTGGACATTTTGATGGAAATGGAAAGACCATATCGAATTTTGTGATCTATCAGACGACTTGGGAAAATGTAGGATTGTTTGGTTTATTGGAAAATGCAGAAATTACGAATCTGATTATAAAACCGGGATATGTACTTCAGGCAAAAAGTAATGTCGGCATTTTAGGAGGATCTGCAGTCAATAGTGTGATTAAAGATGTGACTGTAATGGGTACAGTACGTGCAGAAGGTACAGCCGGAGGTGTTTTGGGTGAAATTATGGAAGACAGCATCATTGAAAACTGTACAGCAGATCATGTGGCAGTGGACAGTGGAAGCACAAAAGAAGTATATGCCGGAGGAATTACAGGAAAAGCTGCAGAATCGTTAATTGCCGATTGTGTAGTAAATACCGGAGATAGTGTGACTGCCAGAATCCAGGGAGACGGTTATGTAGGAGGAATTGTAGGATTCCAAAATGGAACAGATATTTTCAATGTGCATGTAATGGGAACAATTGGCGGCAATGGATCACAAGCGATTGGTGGAGTGACAGGAAAGTATGCTTCCGGAAAATTGAAGGTGGCTCGTTTCGAAGGTAAGATCGCAGATTCAGGAATGGGGAGTTTGGCGAGAGAGGGTACATTTCTGGGGACTCATGATACAGGATTTCATTTCCGATATGGTACGGAATCAGGGGCGGATTTGGCATATTTATTTGCAGATACAGAAGGGAAAATCACAGCCGGAGTATGTGGATCCGGAATTCCGGACGACAATAGCTATGGATACGATGCCCATATTGGATTTTGGCATGGAAAAGACAATTTCTTTACCTTGGTTCAGGGACAGAATACGAAGACGGAAACAGAGTATTATTTCTATGAGGAGTTGGAAAAAGGTATTTTGCTGTTGACAGATACCGAAGAATATATTCGCAATCAAGTATATACACCGGATCATTTTGCACCGAATGCAGTGGGGCGTCCTACCAGAGGATATTTGGTGTCGGTATTACAGATTGATACTGCAGCAAACGTAGAGAATTATTACGATGTTGCCATGCTATCAGCTAGAGGAGAATCTGTATATAGCAAGGAACTGGACAAGGATACTCGAGGAGCCGTGGCAGCAGGAGATATTGTTACCGTGGTAACTGCACCGAAAAATACGGCAGATGAAAAATATCAGATGGAAGGAGTGCCTACATATACAGATAAAAGTGGGAATCGTGTGGAAATGGCGTATCAGATTGGAGGCAGTTATTCTTTTGTAATGCCTGCCCATGATGTGGAAATTTCTGCAGAATACAAGAAAGTAGCAGCAGATATTCGAATTAATCCTGAAGAGTTTATGTTTCGTGTTGTACAGGAACGAACGGGAAATCGTAAAAATCCATCGATTGTGACTGAAGTTAAAGATAAATCGGGTAAGTTAATTGCAAGATATATCAATGGAGCATTAGAAGAGGGAACGCAAGTACAGGAAGTTCGATTAGAAGCAATTGTGGATAAGAATAATGACGTGGCTGACAGTTGTGTGTTATGGAGTGTCGACGATCCAAATCTCTTATTATTAAAGAAAAATAAGGATGAGGATGTGGAGGGCTATACTGCTATGAGTGCGTCGGTGGAATTAAACCTGCAAGCAGATTTTTTCCGTGAGATTATACAGAAAGCAGAAAAGGAGCAGAGATCCAATGGATATCGGTATGCGATTCCGGATACAGTGTATGGAAACGGAACTCAGGGTGGCTTAGCAGTTCTTACAGCCAAGACTCGTCCATCTTCTAGTTTCGAAGGAAAATCTGCGGAAGCAAATTGTAAGATTCCTGTAACATTCCAGATCAAGGATCGAACTATGGTTGCTGTAGAAGACATTACTTTTGATAAACGAGAACTGGAATTTACTGTAACAAGAAAATTAACAGGAGACAGAAGAAATCCGAAAGAAGAAATTCTCATTAGCCCGCCAGGTAATTTGGATGTGATCTTTCAACCGAAATATCTTGAGCTAAAATCTGCAGAGTGGAGTATCAGTGATCCATATGTCATTCGTTTAGATATTAATGATTATAGTGGATATGAAGAAAATAAAGAATATAAGAGCGCAATTGTACATGCTGTTGCAGATTCGAAATGGATCAAAGATCTAATGACTATGGATGATGAATTGTACAAAGCAGATACAAAATTTGAGAGAAATAAAAGTGGAGAAAAAACAGCTCAGATCACAATGACAGTAGTGGATGAACTTGGAAATCGCAGCACTGCTGTCTGCAACGTAATTATCAAGTTTATTACAGAGGATAAAACTTTACTATATGGATCCGGAAGCTCCGGATCGAGCAGTAAATCAGGAACTTCACAGGAGAGAGTTAATGCCTGGGTACGAAATTCAAATGGAACATGGAGTTATTACAAAGAGGGGAAAAAATGTAAAGATCAATGGGCATATATTTACAATCCATATGCTGCGGATATGGAACATCGTGAGGACTGGTTTAGATTTGATGCAGACGGAATGATGTATACAGGCTGGTATCAGGCGGAAGATGGCGGTTGGTATTATCTTCACAATAAGACGGATGGAACACAGGGATATATGTATACAGGCTGGCATGCAATTGATGGAAGATGGTACTATTTCGGCACAGACGGACGAATGTTTTATAGTGCAGAGACACCTGATGGATATATCGTTGATGCCAGTGGCGCATGGATTGTTGACGGAGTGGTTCAAAGTGTGAAGTAAGAAACTGGAAAGAGGAAAGGAAACTATATATGGAAAGGTTGGGCAGGTGGCTTAGAGTAGGAAAAAGGAGACTGGCAGGGCTTATGGCAGTGGTACTGGTGATTTCATCAATTGGAATCCCAGTTCCAGCCATGGGTTCGGAAATCTGGCCTCAAAAATCAACAGCACCATATTATTGTTTAGACGGTGGTAAAGGATGGAAAGCATCGGATCGATATGAAATCTATTTGTACAATACGTTACCATCGCCATTAAGTGAAATACAGGCCAAACGGTTGTTTTGGGCATATCCAACTAACTGGAATGCTCTGAAAGAGGCAGCATCTAAATATGATATTGAGTTGTATCAGCAGATTGCAGCTACAGTGTCAAACCCTAATATTGTTAAACGGGTAAAAGATGATGCGGGAACAAAATTTGCTTGGGTAGCGGATCATACGGAAATCGAAGAACGAGCAATTTCTGCTTTAGAGCAGGTTGCAAAAGAAAATTCTGTGATTGGAAAAGAAGTGCCAGAACCCATTCGTGCTGCGACTTCAGAAGAAACTGCAGCCTCCTTTTTTGTACCGGCTTTTTCTGCAGGACCGGGGGCTCTGGATACAGAATTTAAGCTGAGCAAAGAATTTATTCGAGACATTGCAAAAATTGAAGCACAAAGTGTTTGGGATAATGGTTCTACCGGTGGAAATGTCGGTTGGCTGGATGCATCTCAGGATAAAAATATTGCAAAGGCTGTATTAGGCAATGAGTTGTACGAGATTACATGGAGTGGAGATTCTATTAAAATTCATAACAATGGTTCAGCTGTTGCAAATGAAAATGTAGCCGGAGGAAAATTGACGGAAGAACAGATATACAATAAGACAACTGTTCGTTACAAGATAACTATGCGAGAAGGGTCAGGTTGGTATACCGATGGTTCATGGAATCGAAATTACCTGACGGAATGGATGGATTTTAAAGCATGTGTAAATGCGCCGGGTCATCAGAGGCTATATAAAGCAGATATTCGAATTGTACCATCTGACATGGTGTTTTATTTAGTAATTAGTCAAGGTCCAAGTGGAGATTCTGAGCCGAGACCGGAGTATGGTGGAGAATCTGCAGATGTAGAGTTTCAAGTATACCGACATGAGGAGAAGTTTGAATCCCATTATAATGTAAAGCTTCAAAAACTGGATGATGAAACAGGTAAACCATTGAAAGGAAGTCAATTTTATCTCTATGAAAGATTTGAAGACGCCGAAAAACTGAGTGAAAATGAATTTAGTGGTCGTTTACGAGAGGGAAATTTAAGTTTTTCTCCATGGCAGGGCTTTCAGATTTTTGCAGAAGGTATAACCGATGAGAATGGTGAGATCACACACACAGACACAAGAAACTATGTATATTCGAAAACATATTGTGATGGACATGGAATGCCTGAATGGGCAGAAGTACCGGAAGTAGAGGAGAACATCGATGGAGAAAACGATGCTGATGAAATACATGGAGCAGAAGAAGCGCGAGACCAAAACAGAAAAGCAGCAGAGCAATGGCTGGATGTATTTGAAAGTTGTGAAGAAGCGGAAGAAGAACTTGAAGGAACACATTTCCATTGGGCGATAGATGAAGAGTATTATGATGTCATTAAAAAAGTTGCAGAAGATGGAAACGCTGAAATCGCAGAAGGTGAATTTGGAGCAACTGCAGAAAAAGCATTTGAAAGTTCCGGATGTAAAGATGATTGTGAGCGAACATATCAGGAGTTTATTAATCTTAGGTTTACATATACATGGAAAGAAATTCAGGCAAGGCACGGCTATATTCTTCATGATGTGCATCCGGAAGATGTTCCGATTCATTTTGTAACAACGGTATCCTCTGAGGCCGATGCCAAGGCATATGTGACCGAGGGCAACAGTACCATGATAAAAGAAAATATTTGGTATGTAGGTAATAATGAGAAAGCGAGGGCTGTTCGAAATAATGGAGAGGTTGTAGATCCAAAAGATAATCGAAAAGACGGCTGTGATGGCTTGTTGGAAAACGTATCAGACTCCAACTCTGAATATAAGAAATACGATAGGGTCTCAATTTCGGTTTTTAGAGATATAAGAAGTGAAGAAACTATAAAAATAGCAACAAGATCTAATGCGGTCTCTTCTGATTCGAATGTAACTACATCATCAAATTCAAAGAGAACAGAGTCAGTGTCAGAATCTCAATCATCAAAACCAACTCTATGGGACCGTATTCTAAACTTTTTCTCTGTGAAAAGTACAGAAGAAGCAGACTATGATTCCTGGAGCGAAAAGAAAAACGTTGATGAGTTCAGATATTATTTAGAAGAAGCAGAAAAAGATAGGATTAACCATTTAAAGAAAGGAGAAGATAAGAGATTATCCTATGCAGATAAAACGAATTCGGATCATAAATTCTGGATGGTGAGAGATCATAGGACTGAGGGAGAAATCCATATAAATAAGCGAGATATGGATTTATATAAAGAGGAATCAGAAGAGTATTCGGCATATTCTGATACAGAAGGTGATGGAGTACTGGAGGGAGCCAGTTATGGGCTTTTTGCAGCGGAGGATATTGTCCATCCGGATGCGGATTTATCGGCAGATGGTACGATGACTAATACGGGGATCGTTTACAAAAAGAATGATCTCGTAGCAGTTGCGACCACGGACGTAAATGGCGATGCAGATTTTTATACATATACAGTTATGCCGGGAATGACATTTGATTATGAAATGCAACAAATTATTAAAAGAGGTGATTTGAACTGGACAGGACCGGATAATCGATATTTTGAGGATGAAAAAAATGGATGGATAGGGCGTCCGTTGATTTTAGGAAACTATTATGTGAAAGAACTGATCCGTAGTGAAGGATATGAATTGTCAATTAACGGAAAGTCACAAGAGTGGACAAACTATGGCAGTAATTTAGAGACTCCGGATAATCTATTATTATCGAAGGGAACAGCGATTGTTACATTACCAGAGTTAACTGCCACAATGGAAGGAGAGGATGCAACAGGAAACGGATTTGATCAGCTTTCATTTGCTGTAACATCGAGTGGAACAACGGATGAGAATGATGGTGTGAGGGGATATGACTTGGTAGTATCCGGTTTTCCTGAGAACACCGAGTTTTATCGCGTAGATTCCGGAGAAATGGAAGTAACGGGACCACACGTAACAGGTACAGAAAAGGTAGTTGTAAAAGATGCTTTTGGAAATATTGTATGGAAAAAAGCGGACAGCGACACTAGTCACATTAGATACGTGCCGGAATTTGATGAAGAAGGAAATGTAATTGGGCAGTTACCGATGAGTCAGAATGAGCCGCAGATTCAAACGTTTGAACAGATACCGCAAGCGAAAAATATGACTCTGCAGAGAGTAGAGATAAATACGGAAGAGCCTTTATGGAATCAAAGTGTATTGAACAGTGAGATTGCTGATAAAGGATCAGAGATATTTACTTTCTTGAAGGCGGAGTTGGAATCTATTTTAAATCAAAATGGATATGATGTTCCTGTAACAGCAGCAGGAATACGATCAAAAGAAAATTCACCTGTATTTAGTATGGGCGTTTTAGCAGGTCAGCCAGATCTGCATGGTATGACAACGGAAGTTGGAAAAATTGCGGTCAAAACCGTTTACGGAGCGGCCGTGCAAGAAGTTCATATTGAGGATATAAATGAGACTACAAAGATCAGTCAATTATTTGGCACACTCTTGACTTGGTATCAAGAAAATTCACAGTGGAATTTTGGAGGACTTCATGAAATTAGAGTTGAGGATGATGAGGTTGTAGTGACGTTATATGCAGGGGTATCCAATCTTGCGAGTCGTTGTTTTTTTACAACAGAAGAACAAAATGGCCAGAGCGAACCGAAAAAAGTATATACAGTTTTAGAAAATCCGAAGACATTGCGTTGGGAATATCAAGAGTATCTGGAAGCCGGAGATTTTCAATACCGGATAGATGATCAGTATTTTCTGGGAAATGAGATGAATAAACGATATTACATGGATGTTACTTTGGCTCCGGTTGTTATGATTGATCGTAATGGAACAAGAACATCTATCGATCATCAAGTCATGGTATATCACTCCGAGGGCGAAGAAATTATCGATTATATAAAGGGTGACCCTGAATATGGATATCGTGTTCCGTTAACAGAGTTAGTAGATAAAATTGAGATTACGACAGAAAAAGAATTTGTAGAACAGGATGTAAGATTAAGTCAGGTTCGATATGACAAGGAGACAAAGACCCACACAATATTTGTTGAGACAACAGGAAATGATGTTTATGGAAATGAGTTTTCGGATGCAGAGCAAAGTTTGAAGTTAACATTCATGGCTAAATTACCAAAGGCAAAGGCTGTATTGTCAGAAACGGATTTGCATTATATAGGAAATGCAAATGTATATGGATACCAAGAGAGAATGGAGATTGGTTATGCAGAGTATCTGATGCGATTTACAAATGCAGCAATTCAGGTAAGTTTAGGAAAGAATACGTTAGCAACGGATACTTATATATGTACTCAAAGTTTGATCTACAGAGGACAGGAACAGATAGTTGAGTCTGGAAATACAATACAGGTTCCTATTCAGGTGCTAGAACGTCCAATAAAACAGAAAATCAAGGTAAAAAAAGAAGTTCTAAATGAAGAGCCTATCGGGAACTTCCGTTTTAAGATCTATTTGAAATCAAATTTAGAACGTCTTTATTGTAATAGGGATGGAAAAATCGATTGGACAAATAAATACGGGGAAACGGTTGATGTTATGGAGTATAAGCGTATATTTCCAGAGTTAGTGCAAAACTTTTATACAAAAAATACTGAAAATCCCTTATTGGAATACTTAAGGAAAACAATCATTGCACCGGACGGAACGAAAACCCAAATAGATACTTATAACTATGAGAAGTTTTTTGATGCAATTAAAGTTGCTAATAAAGATAAATGGAAAAATGATGGATTTATTTGGAATACTTCTTGGAAACCGATTGCTCAAGGTTTATTTACCGGTATTGAAAATGAAATCAATACTTCTGTAGAAGCAAAAGAGAATGCCAAACGATCCGATGCAGTCAGACAGTTTGCAATAGATTGGTATTTGGACGATGAAGTAGAAACATTGACTGTTCAGGGAGATTACGAAGAGTATCGATATGCATCAGATGGAGATATCCAATATGCTGATGAAATTTATGACAAAGCATTGTATCAGGCAATAATAAAAGCAGAAGAATACTTAAAGCCCTTTTTTTTATATGATCTGGATTTTATTTATGGAATTCCATGGGATAGTGAAAATAGAGGTGGAATAGACCAGGATACATTAACTTTGGCGGCAGATCAGGTTTCAACAAAGGAAAATCTGGCATATGGAATTTCAGAGTATTTACCGTATGGTGATTATGTGATTGTGGAGCAGCAGCCATATAATGCAGAGTGGAATGATCTGGTAAATCGACATTACGAAATTGATGCTCCCAAAGAGCTATCATTACCTCAGCATTATGATGAAATGGGGAACTTGGAAGATGCATCTACAGTGCCTTGGAGTATTACAGAGCCGGGAACAAAAGATGAAATGGCGGGATATGCGGAACAAAGTGTGAGAAATAAACGATATTTTACAAAACTGCGAATTGAAAAACTGGATGCGGAAACAGGAGAACCGATTTTGCACGATGGTGCGATATTTGCTTTGTATCAAGCAGAACGGAATGAAGGGTTATCAGGAGACGGTTCTGTAAAACGATATAATGCAGATACAGTTATTTCCGGAAGTAAGCCGTTTTTAGAAGCAATGGGTGCGAAAAATGTTACATCATTCGCAAGGATTGATCAGAAAAAATCTTTGGGAATTGGAATTATGTATACAGGAACGGTATCAAAAGGAACGCCTATTTGCCATGAAGAAAACGTAGTGATTTTTTATGATGATCAAGGTAATCAGAAAGGGTCCTTTTCATCAATTTCTACGGAGGCAGATTTGGAAAATCCGGAGATAATGCAAGTGGTTGGTTATGTGGAAACTCCAGATCCAATTGAAGTAGGTGTTTATGTATTGGCAGAATTAAAAGCGCCTGCAGGATATGTGCGTTCTAAACCAATTCCTATCGAGGTATACAGTGACCAAGTGCGCTATTATCTAAATGGTGAGGAGAAGGTAAATGCAAGTATATTCAACAATATACAGGAGGATAATAATACACGGACAGAGAATGAAGCGGAATCAGCTCGTATTTTTGTTAATGATATTGCAACGAGTCTAGAGGTATCCAAAATAAAAACGTCTGATTCTTATCGGGGCATGAAAGTTTCGGGACGTGTGGAAGGTACACTTGTAGAACTGGAGCAACGATATGGATTGGAAAATTTAGACTTGGCTTATAATAATAACGGGAAATTTCTAAATTTTGCTTGGAAAAAAGGTACCTTGGAGTATTTGGAAAACAGAAAAGCGGCTGGGGAGCGAGTGCAGCTGGTATATGAATCCGGAGTATTTCAAGGATATGGATATGTTACAAGGACACTAGAAACTGCAGATGATGAAAACAAATATGTTCCGGGAGCACAGTTGATCCTATATCAGGCAATTGCTGTAAAGAAAAATGGTAATTCAGAAGATTTTGCATTCTCAAATGTTCATGTGGAACGAGATAAATACGGAACTGTGAAACGAATTACAGTAAGAGATGGAGAAGAGACTCCTGTATTGTTTTATGATTTGAGTAATTTGGAAGTCTTACAAAAAAGTTCTGAAGGTAAGTTGTATGGATTTGATCGAAATGGTCAGAGGATGAAAATTACTTTTGATACGAAGTCAATCTATGCAATTCAGAATGGTAAGGTTGCTTTCGAAATTAATGGAGGATTTTTTGATGAACTTGTATATAGTACCAAGGATAAAGCTTTTACAAAAATAAATGCAAATACAAAGATTTATCATTTAGATGAAAATTTAAGAAGAGATGCGCAGGTAGATGGGTATACGGGACTTGCATACATTGAAAAATCTGAGATGAGTCATTTAGGAGAAGAGAGTCGGTATTATGTATGGCCTGTTACAGAGATAAAAAATGAGAAAGGAGATGTGATCATCAGAGAAAAACAATTAAGCGGACGACCAGGGGAGAAAAATAGTGGAACAGCGCAGGCATATACAACAGGTACTGTGCAAGGCGAATCGGGTGTGTTCGAAAAGAAATTAAATCCGGTCATGAATGAAAGTGGTCTTAACGAATATTATCCATCAAATTCATTTGAATATAAAAAAGGTCAAGAAGTTTTGGATCGAGATGGGGAAAGAATTGATTTTCATTATGATGACCTATTAGAGAAATATGGACTTGCAGGATACCGTATTACAGAAGATCCTGAAATTTATGGAGAGGAACCACTGTTACATAGACAAGGTGAATCGTGGATGATTCCGAACATATGGATTTCCGGAGCAGAAAATCCAAATGATCCACAAAATCAAGAAATGACAGAGGGTCGGGCTGATTTGTTGCGCAGAGTGGAGCCGGGCAGCTACATAATGGAAGAATTGAATGTTCCTGATGGATATGTTAAGTCATTGCCGGTAGCGATTCAGGTAAATGAAAGTACGGATGTTCAGAAAGTTTCTATGGTCAATGAAAAGACAAAGGTAGAGATTGCAAAAGTAGAGGGTGCAGGAAATTATATAGGAAAACTGATCGAGAACGTCGAACTTGTGCTTTACAAGGCAAAACGGGTGTATTCAATGGACTATGAAAAATATCCGAAAGGATATTTTCTTGTAAAAGACGAAATGGTAGAGTCTTGGATTACCGGAGATACGCCTAAGTATTTCGAAGGGTTACCGGTTGGAGACTATGTTTTAGAGGAGAGCCGAACCCCCAAAGGGTATATTCCGAATTCAATGGAAATAACTATTCAAGAACAAGATGAACTTCAGAGCTTTATATTCACGAATGAGCATACAAATGTGGAGGTATTTAAGTATGAAGTTATTGATGAAACACGGAAGCAGCCTCTCCGATGGCCGGCAGAAGCAGAATTAACATTATACCCTGCAGTTTTAGATTCTATGGGTGAAGTGGTTCTGACAGACGGAGAATATTTGTACGAAAATGATCCGGTAACCAGTTGGAAAACGGGTTCCTGTGAGCAGTATGAAATTATCGTGAATGCTTATGAAGATATGTACAGACAATACGGAGCAGAATTTGATCGGTTCTCATGGTCTTTTGTAATGGATGGTATTACAACGGAAGGAACAGCAGTTTTGGAAGGATGTAATTCAACTACCAATAAGGAAGTGATAATCCAATATTGGAGGCTGAATGATTCGTCGATCCTTCGCATTACCAGTTCTGGAACAGCAGCGGAGATTGCAGAAAAGGAAATTTCAAAAAAATTTAGTTATCAGTTTCAATATAAAGAAGGAGGAAACGAGAGCTATCCGAACTTGATCAGCTATGAAACACAGAACGGATTACATCGATTTAATTACATACCGGTTGGTACTTACGTTCTGGTGGAAACTCAAACACCGAAAGGTTATATAACAGCGAATCCGATAATCGTGAGGGTGGAAGAAACAAAAGAGTTACAAACGATTTATCTGGAAAATGAAAGATTGGAATCAGTCGATAAGAAGGGTAAATTAGTGATCCATAAAATCGATGCAAACCAACAAGGAACGAATCTGGAAGGTGCATGTTTTGAAGTGAAAAATTTGCAGGACAATACCAGTTATCGAATCATCACAGGTAAAGATGGATATGCAGTCTTAGAAAATCTCCCGATTAAAGGCAGATATGAGAGTGGGGTTGAAGGTCCATGCGTATATGAAGTGAAAGAAATTCTGTCGCCTGAAGGATATTGTTTAAATTATGACGTTTATAGATTTCGATTTAATGAGGATATGGAGAATGCAGAGATTCTTTATGAAATGGTGGTTGAAAACAATCCAACGGAAATTGAGTTTTCTAAGACTGATTTTGCTACCGGACATTTTATAATCGGGGCGAGCTTGGCGGTATATCAGGCAAAAATAGAAAAAGGAGAATTTGTAGCGGTAGGAGAGCCGATTGAACGATGGATATCAGGTCCGGAGTCACACAAAATCGTAGGAAAATTATCCGGTGGCAAAACATATTTGTTGGTAGAAGAAAGTGCACCGACAGGATATATGTTAGCAGATCCGATTCGTTTTACAATATCTGGTGATGGTAAACATATTATATCTATTACAGAGAATATGTCTACCGTACAGATTCAGTTGGAGGAAGACACGGATAATATTAAATCGATTTGTATGATAGGACGGGTTGCAACGGAAATAAAAACTCAGAGAAACGATAGGGACGGCATATCGGTTCTTGAAGAATGGCTTTTATTTTTAGATGGAAGTCTGGTGTTATTAGAGCAAGAGACATTTCGACAAGAATCAGGAAGCAAAATATCTCATGGAAAAGGGGAGCGTTATCCGATAGGAACAGAGTATAGTTTATTTGATTCCGAAGGAGTACGAATTGATCGATGGAGTGTATCTGTGGACACACTTAGCCATGAAGTTTTGAATGAAAGAAACCAGGATGGTTGTCTGCTATTTGAATTAGGTGAAAATTATTATTTGGAAGAAGAGGTTCTTTTCAGTGATGGAACGCGTATAACGACATCTCGGATGGTGATTCAACAGGGAAATAGCAGTACAAATACAAAACTGGAGATATTAAACCGAGAAACTGATGTTAGGATCAGAAAAACCGATTTAGTGACAGGCAAGGAGCTTCCGGGTGCCGAACTTAGGATCAAGAGTACGGATGGTGAAGTGATTGATTCTTGGATTTCAGGTAAAGAAGAGCACATAATAAGAGGAAAACTCTTGCCTGGAAAAACCTATATTTTATCGGAAAAAATGTCTGCAGAGGGATATGCGTATGCGGAGGAAATCTCATTTACTGTGCATGAAAGTGGGCTTATAAATCGAGTAGTAATGGAGGATCGACCAACGAATGTACAGATTCGAAAGGTTGATATGGTGACCGGAGAAGAACTTCCTGGAGCAAAGTTGATATTAAAAGATGAAAATGGAGTAATCGTAGATCAGTGGATTTCAGAAAAACAGCCGCATTGGATTAAAGGCCAATTAATTGCAGGGGCAGAATATACACTGATAGAAGAAATTGCGCCAAAGGGTTATTTGCTTGCAGAAGAAGTAAGGTTCACGGTTTCACGCGATGGAAAAATTGATCGTATAGTGATGAAAGATCAGCGAGAGGATAAGGATGAAGTTCCGGAAGATGTGGATGAATCTGCTGATAAACCAAAAGAAACACCAAAACTTATTCAGGAAGAATCTAAAATTGGTTATCTTATAGCACAATATGAGCCTACGTTAAAGCAGATAGGCACATATCGATTAAATCAACCATCAGATTTAAATCCTGTAAGTGCACCTCGAACAGGAGAGGACAGTTCATGGATATACTCAATGGCGGGAATTTTATTTTCTCTGATAGGCTTGTGTGTGATTGACAGAAAGAGGAAGAATCATTATGAGAAAGCAGAAAAACATGAATAAAAAACGTCTATCTAGGGTATTCTGGATATTTTTAATCAGTATGATGAGTTTGCTTTTTCGTTCTTGTACATCTCCGAATATGATATTCGCTAATGCCATTAATCATGATGAATTAACAAAGCAATTAGTTGTGAAAAGTCCGATTGTTATGGAAATGGAAAAATTGGAAGAACCTGAGCGGGTATTGGAAAAAGAAGAGGGGAGTTATCATTTGATCTCATCAGAATTGAAGAAGGTTACGATCGAGGGGATACCAACTTATATATCCGCGATTGTTTCATACGAATTGGAGGGAGATCAATTGCCGCCTGAAACGACCATGGTGACTTTACATGATGAACGTACAGATAGTGATTATAAACGCCAATTGTCATATCTAAATATGAGAGAAACAGAAGTATTATGGGAAAAGACTTTTTCTTTTCCCGTAATCATTTCTAATTATGATGCAGAGTACTTTCAGTTGGCCGATATAATGATTTCAAAGGATGAAGAGCTTATTCTTTATGCAAGTACTATTTTGGAAAGCATGGGATTATCGGAAGATTATTACCATATCGATACGATAACATGGAGTGGAGATTCCTATGAAAAAGATGGAGAAGTATTTCGGGAAGCATTGGCTGAAGGAGAAAAACGAATTCGTTTTGTTGATGTAACTTATGGGGCTGAGATTAAAACACCGGAGGTTACAGGATATCAGTACATAAGCACTTATGAAATGCCAGTGAAAAAAGTAGAACAAATGAAGAAGGAGGAAATCGAAGAAACGGAAGAAGTTGGAAATGAGGCAATGGTCTTTGAGCAAAGTGAGAGTTTTTCCAAACGAGTCTTAAGATTTTTACAAGAAAATATAACAGTGGTTGCAATTAGCAGTACGTTTCTATTGTTTGTAATAGCAGTATTTTATATTTGGTATAAATCGAAGAATGGCAAACAAAAAAGCCAGGATTTAACCTAGCTTTTCTGCCCACTCAGCCTCTTTGAATCCTACAAGAACAAAGGAGTCCGAAATAATAAGCGGACGTTTTACCAGCATACCATCGGTTGCTAACAAGGCAAGCTGTTCTTCTTCATTCATTGTCGGTAACTTGTCTTTTAGTGCCATGGATTTGTAAAGCAATCCACTTGTATTAAAGAACTTTTTTAACGGAAGTCCGCTTTGTTTGTACCAAAGAGTCAGTTCTTCTTTGGTCGGATTTTGTTCTTTAATGTGACGTGCTGTGTAAGTGACCTGATGAGAGTCTAACCAAGCTTTTGCTTTTTTACATGTGGAACATGGTGGATATTCTAAAAATAATACGCTCATACAGAAGTCCTCCTAGTAATCATTCGATGATCTTAGTATATCTGATTTTTCCAGCGAATACAATGAAGATAAAATGAGAATGGGAAGCTACAGTGAAAGTTTTGGTTTGTTTGTCAGAGTGGCTGGTTCCAATAGTGATATTTTATATCGTTGGATTTGGAGTTCTCTCGGAAAGACCGGTTTTTGATGATTTTTTAAAAGGTGCGAAGGAGGGGATGACAACTGTCTCGGGAGTTATGCCTACGTTAATCGGGCTTATGACTGCAATTGGTGTTTTGCGGGCATCAGGATTTTTGGAGACGGTATCAGAGATTTTGAAAACACCTGCCGAGGTTTTGGGAGTTCCTGTGGAACTGGTACCGATTGTTTTTGTTCGTATGATATCAAGTTCTGCAGCGACGGGGTTGGTATTGGACATATATAAAACATATGGACCGGATTCTTTGATCGGAAATATCGTTTCGATTATTATGGGAAGCACAGAAACGATTTTCTATACGATGAGTGTTTATTTTATGACAGCAAAAATAGGAAAGACCAGGTGGACTCTTCACGGAGCACTGATCGCAACGATTGCTGGGATAGCTGCCAGTATTTTTATTGGAAATATATGATGCGGTTCTTGATTTATAGTATCCATTTAAGATATAATGACGCTAGATAGTGCTTACTGTTCAGAGAAAGATAAGAATGAAAGGACACCGATTAATTTGGATAATTACGGAATCTTAAATGAAGTACTGGTGCGTTTGTTCCGCGATATTATGGATATTGAGGAAAAAGCGATTATAACGCAGGAGTTTAAAGACCTTACCAATAACGATATGCACGTAATCGACGCGATCGGGACAGGTGCGCCTAAAAATATGACGTCCATAGCGAGAGAACTGTCTGTTACAGTCGGAACATTGACGATCGCGATGAACAGCCTTGTAAAAAAAGGATATGTTGTTCGTGAGCGTGGCCAGGAAGATCGCAGAATCGTATATATTTCCCTTTCTGAGAAAGGAAGAAAAGCGTTTGATCATCATGCAAGATTCCATCATGAGATGATTGAAGGAATCCAAGAAACATTGGATGATGATGAGATGCAGGTGCTGGCCCGTGCATTGACTAAACTGGATGGATGGTTTCGAGAGAAAGAAAAAGAAAATTCCTAGAATAAAAAGCTGTGTTTCCCGGAAATGGAGACACAGCTTTTTTACTTGAGAATTTAGATATTTATTTTACGAAAACAACTTTTCCGATACGCTCCATTGGTCTGATCGGAGTTGTCGGATCTGCATATCCGAGTGCAGCCATACCGGTTACGCTGTGATCGGAAGGAACTCCGAGTTCATCTAAGATGGCACGGATTGCCGGACGATCGTTGATGTTCTGCATCTGGTTGATCCAAACGGATCCTACACCGTAGGAGTGTGCTGCAAGGAAGGCGTTTTCAAGTGCACATGCATTATCCTCCTTAGTCCAGTTTCCACCTGTAATGTTGGAAACCATAAGAAGAGCAGCCGGTTTATAAATATCGTAGCCTTTTCTGTCGAGTTCTTTTGCAATAGTATCTGCCAGTCTGGAAATCACTTCCTTGTTTGTGATCATAGTAAACTGCCAGGTCTGTTTACCCATTCCGCTTGGAGCATGGAGTGCCGCTTTTACAATATCGTTTAAGATATCTTCCGGGATTGGCTGATCGGTAAATTTACGTGTACTTCTTCTGGATAAAATTGCACTCATGACTTCATTCATTATTTAATACCTCCTGAGAATGATAGCGAAAATGATGTTTAATTTATCTTCATTATATGAAGAAATAGAAGCATAGTCAAGCGTGCGGAAATTGTACGTTTCATAGTATAAATCTTCTGAGCAATGCCTATAATAGCGAAAAGGAAAGAAAAGGAATCGGGAAGGCATTCATGAAAACTTGGAACAGAGAGATTTATTATTATGATACGGCATTTGAGTTTGAGGCAGAGTTATTTGCGGGGCATTTTTTGAATTTATTATTGGAAGAAATGAAACGCCAAAAGAAATCAAAGGTAATGTTTTTGTGTATCGGTACCGATCGTTCGACAGGAGACAGTCTTGGTCCATTAATCGGATATAAGCTAATGAAGCAAGGTGTTAAACATGACAGAATAATCGGAACTCTTGAGCAGCCGGTTCATGCATTAAATCTGGAAGATAGCGTAAAACGCATGGAAAAAATATATTATGATTCGGTTATTGTTGCGGTAGATGCATCGGTCGGAAATGTGGAACATATTGGTTATATAACATTGGGAAGAGGTTCGCTGCGGCCTGGGCTTGGAGTGAGAAAAAATCTGGATGCAGTTGGAGATATTTTTATTACAGGGATTGTTGGCGCATCGAAGGATGGAGATCCGTTACTGCTGCAGAATATTCGCCTTTCCCTGGTAATGCGTTTGGCAGATTGTATCAGTAAAAGCCTTCTGTTAGGAATGAGTGCGATTGGGAAATATGTCGATAACTTTTTTATGGAACCAACGTTACTTTGACAAGATTTGCAAATGGTCCATGCTATACTCTCGTGTGAGTAAAAAAGGCGGACAATCTGTTGGGATGTTCTGCCGGTAAAGAATATAGCGAGGTGACAGTATGGGAGAATTATACAATCCATTTCCAAAACTACCAAAAAACATTCGTCAGATGGGGGAATCTGACCCGATTATTCGTTTTTATATGGAGGACTATGTTAATACGTACTTGAAACGATTATATCCGATTGGAAATCAAACAATGCGGGTAGGATTGCTGCTGGGAAATGTAGAGTATTATGATGGCGTTCCATACGTATTTATTGATGGTGCAATGGAAATGGAAGAAGTTGAGACCGATGGAGAACGAGTTTTATTTTCTGAGAGTACTTGGAAAAAGGCATATCAATGCATTGAGAATATGTTTCCTAAGAGAACGATCCAAGGATGGTTTTTGTGTGGAAGTTCCGGGAGCCAGCTGAGTCCGTTGAACTATTGGAAGCAACATAGTCAATATTTTGCCGGGAAAAATCAGTTAATGTATTTAAATCATGGATTGGAAGGGGAAGAGTCTGTATACATAACATCAGAAGACGGCTTTTATCGATTAAAAGGACACTGTATTTATTATGAGAGAAATCAAATGATGCAGGATTACATGATTACAAGGAAAGATGTAAGACGTGTGGAATCTTCCTCACAGGAAACGGTAATTCGCGATTTTCGTTCTCGCCTAGCAATTAAAAGAGAGCAGGCGACGGTGCAGAATCGGACGTTGAATGCAATGGGAATTTTATGTGGTGTTTTAGCGGTTGCAGTGCTTGCCGGGGGTGTCGCTTTAGTCAACAATTACACAAAAATGCAAAAGATGGAGAGTGTATTGGCATCTGTTTTGCCCGAGAATACTGAGTATTGGGGTGAACTTCAAGGGGGAGAAGAGGATAAGTTTATTATCGAGGAAGTGGCAGGAAAAGTATATCCGACGGAAGAATTTTCAGCAGAGAGAGAAGAGCAAATCGATGCAGAAACTATGAATGCGGAGCGTGAGGAACAGAACATGCAGGAAATAGAATTTGAAGCAGAGAGTGCAGTTGTGGCAGAAACAATGGCATCAGTTCCGGAGCTTGTTGGTATGGACAAGGGAATCGGAGAAGGAGATTCATTGGAATTTCAACCATCGAAAATAGATTATGCGACAGCAGCAGCGAACGGATATCGTATTTATCATGTAGGCGAGGGAGAAACATTGTACGGAATCTGCTGGAAACAATACGGCGGTCTGGAATATCTGGAGGAAATTTGCCGGTTGAATCAGTTGAAAAATGTAGATCGAATTTTAGCAGGGCAAAAATTAATTCTACCATAAGAAAAACAAATCCTTTTTCACAAAGAATTTAATGCGAATCTCTCGGAAATGGTGTATACTAATTCCATATATGGGCTTTTTCGGGAGAAAAATAAGATGAGTGATATGCGTTCAATAGATAGAGAGAGTAAAAAGCGACAGCTTCGCAGCAATATCGTTCAGCTTCCAAATCAGAGCCGGCAGGTTTTTTATGAGGAGGAAGAAGACAGCGAAGAAGTGATTCGCCAGTATCAAAGCGGCAAACGGAAAAAACAGGTTATGGTTTTGACAGTTGTTGCATTGTTCGTGGCAATAGCAGTGTTTTGCTTTTATCGTTATCAAAAAGAATATAGGTATACAGAATATGAGGTGGTTTGGGAACATGCAATGCGATATGTTGACCCGAGCACTACACAGTCAGAAGATGTTGAGGCCGGTGAAGAAAGCGGTCTGGAAGCCGGAGCAGCGAACAAAAATGTAGGTGATACAGGATTTGTGAAATTTGCGTATTTTGGTGAGAATATGGTTAAGTACACCAAGGACGGCGCAACCTATATTGATGCATCCGGAAAGAATATCTGGACACAGAGTTATGAGATGAAATCTCCGGTGGTAAATGTGAACGGAGATTATGTTATTATTGTAGATCAGCAAGGAAATGATATTTATATCTGTAATACAAGCGGATGTACAGGTATTGCAAAGACACAGCTTCCGATCACGAAGGCAGCTGTATCTTCCAAGGGTGTAACCGCTGCAATCGTAGAGGACAGCACTGCCAGCTATATTTTTTATTTCAAAAAAGATGGTGATGAGCTTGGTATCAATATTAAAATGCTTCTTTCAGGTGACGGATATCCGTTAGACCTTGCGCTATCTCCGGACGGTCAGCAGATCGTTATGTCAGTTATGTACATGACCAAAGGTGCATTAAAAAATAAAGTTGTCTTTTACGATTTCTCCGAAATCGGTAAGAATGTGAACAATCGTTTTGTGGGTGGTTTCGAGGAAGAATTTGATGATAAGATGGTTGCCAGAGTACGATATCTGAATGATGAAACTGTCTGTGCATTCTCAGATAAGGGTTTGACATTTATTTCTGTAAAAGATGTGATCCCGGATGTGAATGTGATCTCAGTTCCGGTTGAAGAAGAGATCGTAAGTATTTGTTATTCTGACAAATATGCAGCAACTGTGGTTGAGAATCCGTCAGGAAATCCGTACCGATTGGATGTATACGAGACAAACGGAGAACAGAAGGTATCATTTGACTTTGACTTTGATTATACAGATGTAAAGATTGATGGCGAAAAAATTTTCTTGTATAATGAGGAGTCTTGCAGAGTTTACAATATGGACGGAAACTTGAAGTTTGATGACCGGTTAGACTTTGCGATCTCTTGTATCCGCGACAGCAAGAAGCATATGAATTCTATGATCGTTGCGGGTGGCGAAGTGATGAAAGAATTAAAGTTAAAATAAGTACATGAAGATTAACGGAGAGAGAGGGACATAAGTATGAGTCAGAAATGTATTGGTATTGATATCGGTGGAACAACAGTTAAGATCGGTGTATTCACTACGGAGGGTGAACTCCTTAAGAAGTGGGAGATCCCGACAAGAAAAGAAGAGGATGGAAAGTATATCCTTGGAGATATTGCAGCATCCGTGAAAGAAAAAGCTGCTGAATGGGACATGCCGTATGCTGATTTTGTGGGTGCAGGTATGGGACTTCCGGGGCCGGTAGAACCGGACGGCCACATTCCGTTTTGTGTTAATCTTGGCTGGAAAGCCGGAAATCCTCAGGAAGAATTAAGTGCTCTTCTCGGAATGCCGGTAAAGAGTGGTAATGATGCCAATGTTGCAGCTCTTGGTGAGATGTGGCAGGGCGGCGGAAGAGGATATCAGAACCTCGTAATGGTTACTCTTGGCACAGGTGTTGGCGGTGGTATCATTCTGAATGAGCAGATTTGGCCGGGTGTAAAAGGAGTTGCCGGAGAGATTGGTCATATGCATGTGATGGATGAAGAGAAGGAGCAGTGTAACTGTGGCGGTTATGGTTGTCTTGAGCAGGCAGCATCCGCGACAGGTATCGCGCGTGTGGCAACAAGAATGCTTGCGGCAGAGGAGACACCATCTGTTCTTCGTGAAATCGAAACTATTACAGCGAAAGATGTTCTTGATGCAGCAAAAGCAGGCGATGAACTTGCACTTGCAGCGATCAATAAAGCAATGCGTTATTTAGGTTGGGCGATGGCAAGTATTACAATGGTTGTTGATCCGCAGGCATATATCATTGGCGGTGGAGTATCAAAGGCAGGAACATTCCTGACAGATATGATCCAGAAGTATCATGATGTTATGTCTCCGATGTCCACACAGAAAGCAAAGGTCGTTCTGGCAGAACTCGGAAATGATGCAGGTATCTACGGAGCAGCAAGACTGATCCTTGGTTAATAGAAAGACTGACATGGATATATGGAGTATATCCATGTCGGTCTTTTTGATTTTCATGATGAACAAATGATACAGTCGATGAATGAAATGTGATATAATGATGAGACAATGGTGCAAGGAGGAAGATTTATGTTTGAGAAATTAACTGATCATGTTTATATATATCCGTTTGAGCGATACACAGACCGTCCGAATATTGGATTGGTTGTTGGAGAGAAGTATGCACTTTTGTTTGAAGCAGGAAATTCTGCAGCGCATGTGGAGTTGATAAAAAAGGACTTAGCAGATCAGAAACTTCCGAATCCGGATTTTGTAGCGATCAGTCATTGGCATTGGGATCATAGTTTTGCAATGTCTTCATGGGATTGTCCGTCTATCGCAGGAAAGGAAACAAATGAACAGTTAAAAGTTGTTCAGACTTGGAAGTGGGATGACCAGTCTATGGACGAGAGGGTTGCGAAGCGAGAGGATATTACATTTTGCTGTGAGATGATCAAACGAGAGTATGCTGACAGAAGTCAGATCGAAGTCGTTCCGGCAGATATAGTATTTGATGAGAGAATGGAGATTGATCTTGGCGGTGGTGTGGTTTGTCATTTAATCCATGCGAAAGGTCCACATTCTTCCGATTCTGTAATCTGTCATGTGCCTTCCGATGAGTTTCTGTTTCTGGGTGACAGTGACTGTAAGGATCTTTATGGTTTGCCGTGGCATTTTGATATTGAACACGAAGAAGATTTTGTTCCGGTGACCGATGCGCTTCCGTATGATCGAGCAAAAGTGGATGCTTATATGGAACTTTTGAATACGTTGAATTTTACTAAGTGTATTAGCGGACATGCGCCAATGATGAGCCGTGAAGTATTATGTTCTTACTTAAAGTAGAGGAGTACGAAATACCAGAGTGTACGCTTAGTGGAGGTACGTAATGCTTGAGACGAAGGATATTATACTGAGAGATTTTAATACATCGGATATTCAGAAGAGGATTGAGTGGGAAACAGTCAATACAGAGTGGCAGTTGTGGGACAGTCCCTGGGAATTTGAAGGTTTGGCGGGAGCGGAGCGGCAGAGAACGCTTCAAGATCGTATAAAAGAATTTCAAAAGCGGGCGTCATATGTTTGGAAAGAGGATGAAAAAAGAAAAACTTTTCAAGTTGATGTACGTGGAGATGTCCCGAGATGTATTGGCTGGGTAGCATCGTATTATTTGACAGAAAAGTTTGTGTTTACGAAGGAACGTACAGATCGATGTGCAGTTGGAATTGATTTTCCGGAGCAGTCCGGGCGTGAGCACGGATATGGATATCAGGCATTGATCCTGTTTATCGATTATTTGCTGGCTCATGGAGAGAAGGATATATATCTTCAAACCTGGTCCGGAAATTTGAGGATGATCCACATTGCTGAACGTATGGGATTTGAAGAATGCTGCAGAAAAAAGGGGATCCGTATGGTTAGAGGGAGAAATTATGACGGACTGACATTTCGACTTAATATGGAAACATATGCAGCATTTAGATGTAACTTTTTTGTGAACGCCACTTAGCGAAATCTGAACCGGTATAGGATCTACATTAACTATGCGAAATGATATTCTGTTGATATGATAACCTTACAGAACGGATCAGGAGGTTGTTCATATGACAGATAATATTATGGTTGCAATTATGGCGGTTATGATGTTTGTGGCTGCGGCGTATGGTTTTTGGCTTGACTCCGGAAAATAAGTTTAGAAATAAAAATAATAAGTAAAATTGCGCTTCGTAAGTAGTTTATGAGGCGCATTTTTTGTGCTATAATGTATCTGATCGAATGTTCGTATATAGGTAGATGTATACGAAAGAAATATTGCCAGAAATAAATGTTTATAGATAATAGAAAGGGCAGTGACTTATGACAACTCAGACAAACAAGAAAACTTTAGTAATTGGTCACCGAAATCCGGATACAGACTCGATCTGTTCTGCCATCTGTTATGCGAATTTGAAACACCAGCTGACAGGTCAGGAATATGAACCGTGCCGTGCGGGCAGTGTGAATCCGGAAACAGAATTTGTTTTAGATTATTTTCAGGTGGATGCTCCACGTTTAGTAGAAAACGTAAAAACACAGGTAAAGGACATTGAAATCCGTAAAACCAAGGGTGTAGATAAAGGTGTCTCTCTGAAGACAGCTTGGGAACGAATGCGTGAGGAGAAGATCGTTACTCTTCCGAGCGTAACCGAAGACGGTGTTCTTGAGGGTGTTATTACGATCAGTGATATTACGATGGCATATATGAATCTCCATGACAGCAGTATTATGTCCAAGGCGAAGACAAAGTATGCGAATATTTTGGATTGTCTGGAAGGTACGATTGTTGTCGGTGACGCAGAGGACTACTTTGATACAGGTAAGGTTTTGATCGGAGCAGCGAATCCGGATCTGATGGAGACCTATATTGAGAAGAATGATCTTGTTATTCTCGGAAACCGTTATGAGGCTCAGCTCTGTGCGATCGAAATGGAAGCCAGCTGTATCATTGTTGGTGAGGGTGCAGGCGTCTCAAGAACGATTCGCAAGTTAGCGCAGGACCGTGGATGTACAGTTATTTCCACACCGCATGATACTTATACGATCGCACGACTGATCAACCAGTCTATGCCGATCAGTTATTTTATGACAAAAGAAAATATTACCTCTTTCGTTGAGGATGATCAGTTAGATGATATTCGTGATATCATGGCAAGCCAGCGTTTCCGTGACTTCCCGATCCTGGATAGTGATGGAAGATATCTGGGCATGATCTCCCGAAGAAATTTATTAGGTGCCAAAGGTAAACAGCTGATCCTTGTAGATCATAATGAAAAGTCTCAGGCTGTAAAGGGAATGGAAGGTGCAGATGTCCTTGAGATCATCGACCATCATCGTCTTGGTACAGTTGAGACGATGTCTCCGGTGTTCTTTAGAAACCAGCCACTTGGCTGTACCGCAACCATCATCTACCAGATGTATATGGAAAATGGTGTGGAGATCGATAAGACAACCGCAGGTCTGCTTTGCAGTGCGATCATTTCTGATACATTATTGTTCCGCTCTCCGACTTGTACACCGATGGATAAAGTGGCAGCGATCGCATTGGCAGAAATTGCGCAAATGAATCTGGAAGAATATGCGAAGAAGATGTTCTCTGCAGGCAGCAATCTGCAGGGCAAATCTGACGATGAGATTTTCTATCAGGATTTCAAACGTTTTAGTGCAGGTAAGTACTTGTTTGGTATTGGCCAGATCACATCCATGAATGCGGATGAGCTGGATGCGATCAAGGATCGTATGATGGCGTATTCAAAGAAAGCAAAAGAGCAGCATCAGGTAGATATGATGTTCTTTATGCTGACAAATATCTTAACAGAGTCCACAGATTTGATCTGTATCGGTCAGGGTGCGGAGCAGATGGTGGCAACTGCGTTCCATCAGGTGGAAGAAGGAGAACATCTTGCCGAGCTGGATGAGATCGTGACCCTTCCGGGTGTGGTTTCCAGAAAGAAACAGTTGGCAC
Source organism: Lachnospiraceae bacterium (assembly GCA_017556515.1). Lineage (GTDB taxonomy): Bacteria > Bacillota > Clostridia > Lachnospirales > Lachnospiraceae > Pilosibacter. The sequence continues at coordinate 569 of JAFYOD010000071.1, read as the reverse complement.
CACAGATCATGATGGCGCTCCAGCAGTAAGGAGGATTTATGGGAAAAAGACAGTTTAAACCGGGAAACATGTTATATCCGGTTCCGGCAGTCATGATTTCCGTGGCAGATAAAGAGGGTAATTCTAATATATTCACAGTAGCGTGGGCGGGAACCGTGTGTACGAATCCGCCAATGCTTACGATCAGTGTGAGACCGGAAAGACATTCCTATCAGATGATCAAGGAAACAGGAGAGTTTGTCGTAAACCTGACAACGGAGGAATTGGCATTTGCGACCGATTACTGTGGTGTGAAATCCGGAAGAGACACTGACAAGTGGAAAGATACAGGTCTGACAAAGGCTCCGGCATCCAAGGTTTCTGTTCCGTTGATCCAGGAAAGTCCGGTAAACCTGGAATGCAAAGTGGTTCGTATCGACGAATTAGGAAGCCACCATATGTTTTTAGCAGAAGTGGTAGCGGTTGATGTGGACGATGCGTATTTTGATGAGAAGGATACCTTCCACTTATCAAAAGCAAAACCGATGGCGTATTCTCACGGCAGATATTACGGACTGGGAGAACAGCTG
>JAFYOD010000070.1 GCA_017556515.1 Lachnospiraceae bacterium | reverse complement strand
GCCATATCGCCCGACGGATTGAAATAATAAGTCTTATTGTCGATGGTCTGCCAGCCGGTCACCATCGTACCGTCTGTCTTCAGATAATAATACTTGCCGTCCAGATTTGCCCATCCGCGAACAAGCTTACCATCCGTATTGAAATAATAATAATTTCCATCCATCTTGCGCCATCCGGTCGCCATAGAACCATCACTCTTCATATAGTAATAGTCCGTACCGATGCGCAGCCATCCGGTTACCATTGCACCATTCAGAAGATAATAGTACTTATCATCCGCGTACAGCCATTCATTGGCCATACGGCCATCCGATTTCAAATAGTACCAGGATCCGTCGATCTGTTTCCAGCCCGTCTGCATCTGACCGGTTTCCGGGAGCAGGTAATAATAATCATTGTCCTGCTTGATCCATCCCTTAACCTGAGTACCGTCTGTGTTCAGGTAGTACCAGCTCATACCGTCATTGATCCAGCCGATCTGCTTCACATAATTCTTATAATAAAACCACTGGTCATCGATCAGTCTCCAACGGTCCGCCGGAAGTTTCGCGGAAAAATCCTTCATCGTAAAGTTAATATCCACTGCGCCACTGATACCATTGACCTCACCCTGATTGGTCGCTTGCCACATGGCAGCTCCCGTATAAGTCGGCTTCACATCATAGCGCGCTGCCCACACATCATAATGAAGCTTCGACATGTCGATCTTGTTGGAAAGCCAATAGTCATTGGAATATACCATTGGATAATAGCCTGCCAGTTCCACCTTCTGGCAGAATGCATTGATCACAGTCGCCAGATCAGTCGGAGAAAGTGCACTCATCTCCGAAGATTCAACATCGATTACGACCGGATAAGAAATCGGATAATCCTTGATCAGGTCCAAAACAAAATCCGCCTCAGCTTCCGCCATCGCAACGGTAGTTGCATAAGAATAAATATAAGCGCCAACCTTCAGACCCGCATTGTGCGCATTGATCGCATTTGTTCCGAAATAAGGATCCACTTCATTATTATATCGTGTGCCCAGCATAACGAAAGAAACGTCGTCCGCCGCCACCTTTTTCCAGTCAATGGTCTGTTTCCAGTGAGAAACATCAATACCGCGGCTCAGCACACCCGTGATCGTCGAACCGTCACTGCCAATATAAGTGCCCGAAGCATTCTTCTCCCAGGCAGCCGCATAAGCTGTGATCTGTGGCTGCATAGCCACGGAAACAGCCGAAAATGTCATCGTAAGACCAAGAAGAAGCGCTGCATATCTTGTACATTTTTTCATGAAAACTCTCCTCCTTCGAAATATATCATCTACACATAAGTTTACCATAAATAGACTGAAAAGTGGGGAAATATTTCAGGCAATTTTGAGGTAAAATTTATGATCAATGTGCCTGGCGGTTCATTACCTAAATTGTCGAATTATGGTATAATGATAATGTTACCGTCCCGATATTTCTGGTAGCAGAAAGGAGGGGGGCGTAATGGAATACTTTATATCGTTTATAGTTACTGTTATGGCAGGTGTGGCTTGTCACCTCATCTGTAAATGGCTTGACAGTAATAATCGGTAACAAGCCTAGTTTGTTCCAACTATAAAGGAATAAAAAGAAACCCTAGAGAGCGGCCACTCTCTAGGGTTTTCTTTGGTTACCATTTGCAATGGAACACTTAATATCGTTTGTCTATATTTACTATATCATATTCAAAATTGAAAAACAAGTGCCTGACAGTTGCAAACTTACAGAATCTCCTTGATTTTTTTGTAGTAGGATTTCGCATACCGATACATCACCAGCGTATAATCACCAAACTCCTCGCCCACACTGCTCTTATAGACCGCCCAAAGGCACCATAAGAATCCGCCTAATGCGATATAAGCGTAATAAACGAACCGCTCTTCCTCGCTCGGCTCGTGGCCCAGATAGATGCGGATCAGTTTCTCAACCTCTTCCTCATTATAATAGGAATAAATAGCGCACATGCTCACATCGATCAATGGATCACACATGCCTGCGTATTCCCAGTCGATTAATTTAATGTCTCCATTCGGAAGGAACAGGAAATTGTCGCAGACGCTGTCAATGTGTGAGAGCACGCTCGGGCGCTTCAGCTGATCCAGACGGTTCAGGATCTCTAACATATGTGCTTTCACATGTCCATAATCCTCAAACAGTTGTCTCTCATAGCCGTCGCAGATGGACTCATAAAACTCGATGCGCTCACGAATATCAAACTTGTGTCCGACGCGAATGAAGGAGTTGTGCAGTTTCTTTACCAGATCCATGCAGCGTTCCACATCATCCCAGTCGCGCGGATCACTGGTGCGCACACCCTCATAATACTCGGAAATCTTATATCCGGAATCTCCGCTCATGTAAACGACATGTTCTGTGATCCCAAGTGCCTTCACGGCATCATATACCGTCTTTTCCTGTTTGCGGTTGATCAAAAGCCCTGTACCAGGTCCCGGAATGCGGCAGATATAAGAACGTCCCTTTGCGCGGAATAAAAATGACTTGTTAGTCATGCCTGCCTTCAGGCAGCGGAGATCTGTGATCTCAGACTCCGGAATATGTAATACATCCGCTACCAGCTCCATGGCTGCGTTGTCGGAACGATTCCGATACTTCTCATCAAAGAGACGAAGCTCTTCCAGGTTTTCGAACTCATACACCTGGTTTTCCGGCTGTTTATTGATATACATCTCCGGAATTACAGCCTCAAAACCTTCCGGAAGATGCGCATCCGCAGTGCCGTTTAAAAGATCCACCAGCACCTGTTCCCAGTACATCTGCTCCGTACCAGGCATCTGATAATATGCTTCAAGGGTCGGGAAAAAGTCCTCGGAGAATTTACGGGAGAAAAATACCGGGCCATACATCACCCAGGAATCGGCTCCTCCGACTTGTACTTTAGTGATCAATCCCTTCTTATTATAATCCATCACCCACTCGGATGTCTTGCCCTCCATATAAGTGGAAGAGTACCACGCTCCACATTCGTATGTATGATACATATTTCCGCGGATCCAGTTATCAGAAGAAAGAAGATAGGTATTCTTACCCTTAAAGCAATCGCGCGCACGGAAAACCGTCGTCAACGTATTTTTATTATGATATTCCGGGTTATAAAGGAGCTTCACGCCCCATTTATCGATTAGATACTCAAACTTCTCTTTCAGATATCCGACCACAATCGTGATATCCCGGACACCAACCTCATGGAGCTGCGCGATCTGGCGCTCGATCATACGCTCGCCAAATACCTCCAGCAGTCCTTTCGGAGTCTCAAAAGTCAACGGAACAAAGCGAGAACCGAATCCAGCGGCCAAAATAACCGCGCTGTCCACACGGTACGGTTCTAAATATTCGCTTCCTTTATATAATAAGGAATATTCTCCACGCTCCGCATCGTAAGAAATCATCTCCGCCGCAAGCGCTTCCTTAATTAAACTATTGCATGTACCCAGAGAAAGCCCCATTGCCTGCGCCAGTTCTCTCTGCGTCCACTGTTTACGCTCATAAATATTTCTGCAAAGCAATCCTAAACGGTCCATAAACCATCCTCCAGTTAAATATAAGTCCAAATGTGGAAAAACCACGTTCAAAACACAAAAATAATTACGACTTATGAACATTATACCACATCCAAAAACAATTACAAGTAGGTAAAAATGAGGCATTGTATTCATAAAAATACAATATAATTGAAAAACTTCATTTTCGTAATGATTCCGTAAGAAAACGAAAAGAGAAAAGTTATAGAAATTCTTAAGAAATTGGATTATACTAGCAGTGTATTCGAGGTACAGGAAACTTCGCTTAAGAAAAATTACAAAAACCTTACAGTTTTGGGTTTTGACTCAAAAAATGTAAAAAACTATTGATAATTTCCCTTATAAGAAGTATAATGGCCTCGTAATGCAATTAGGAATTTCAAAAAGTTTCAAACAAAATCTATTTAAGGAGAGTGCATTTATTATGAAAAAGCAGACTAAAGTTTTATTAGCAGCAGCT
>JAFYOD010000069.1 GCA_017556515.1 Lachnospiraceae bacterium | reverse complement strand
GGGTCTGACCAGTGCCGTTCCGATTTCCAAAGAGATTGTTCGCTTGATCAGTGAAGTGGAAGAATTGAAAGAAAACCCGGATTTCAATCCGATCCGTAAGCGTATGGTAACATTCCGTGACAAGTCTCATGAGGAACAGGCAAAGCTGATCGAAGAAAATCCGGATTATGGCGAAGTGATCTGTCGTTGTGAGACCATTACAAAGGCGGAGGTTCTGGATGCGATCCGCGGACCGCTTGGTGCAAAGACTATGACAGGTGTCAAATATCGCTGCCGTGCGATGATGGGCCGTTGTCAGGGCGGATATTGCCAGACCAGAATTGCTGAGATTTTAATGGAAGAAAAAGGGATTAAACCGGAAGAGCTGACTTATGAGCGCCGTGGATCCTACATTTTTACCGGGGAGGTGCGCTAGATGAATACAATCAAAAAACAGGTAGTCATTATCGGTGGCGGCCCGGGTGGACTGGCAGCAGCTGTAAAACTGAAAAAAGCCGGTGTGGACGATATTTTGATTTTGGAGCGTGAGCATGAACTTGGCGGAATTCTTCGCCAGTGTATTCATGACGGTTTCGGTCTGACTCGTTTTGGAGAAACATTGTCCGGACCGGAATATGCTCAGAGATTTATCGATGAAGTGAAAGCACTTGGAATCGAATACAAAACAGATACAACCGTGATCGGTCTGACAAAAGACAAAAAAGTGACAGCTGTCAGTCGTGACGGTCTGATGGAATATCAGGCAGATGCAGTGATCCTGACCATGGGATGCCGTGAACGTACCCGAGGTGCGCTGTCGATCCCGGGCGAGCGTCCGGCAGGAGTTTTTACCGCCGGTGTTGCGCAGACATACATTAACTTGAAAAATAAAATGGTTGGCCGCAAGGTGATCATCTTAGGTTCCGGAGATATCGGAATGATCATGGCGCGCAGAATGACTTTGGAAGGTGCAAAGGTAGAGGCAGTTTTTGAAATTCAGCCGTATCCGAGTGGACTTCCGAGAAACATCGAGCAGTGTCTCAATGACTATGGTATCCCGCTGTTCTTAAGCCATACTGTGACCAAAATTAAGGGACACCATCGTCTTGAGGCAGTAGAAGTAAGTCAGGTGGATGAGAAACTGAATCCGATCCCGGGCACAGAAAAAGAGTATGAGTGCGATACACTGATCCTTTCTGTTGGTTTGATCCCGGAGAATGAGCTGTCTCTGATGGCAGGTGTGGAACTGGACCCAAGAACCAAAGGTGCGATTGTCGATGAATTCTGTCAGACGACGGTTCCTGGTATTTTTGCAGCGGGCAACGTTCTTCATGTGCATGATCTGGTAGATTTCGTATCTTTAGAGGCGGAAAAACTGGCAGATGCAGTAGCTCGTTTTGTGAAAGAGGGGCTTCCGAAGGCAGAGATCACTGTGGAAACTGCAGGATTCGTCGGATATACGGTTCCGCAGCAGATTACAGGTGATGCGGATGTGATCCTTTCTTTCCGTCCGAGAAAACCGATGCGTGACAAATACATCGATGTATATCAGGGTGAGACTCTGATCGCATCGAAAAAATACGTAAAACTTCTCCCGGCAGAGATGGAGAAGATCAAGATTCCGGCTGAAAAAATGGTTTCCGGAGCCAATATAAAGGTGGTGACAAGAGATGAATAGAACATTGACTTGTATTCTTTGTCCGAATGGATGTGAACTGGAAGTTGTTTATGAGGGAAATGAAGTCCAGTCTGTGTCCGGCAATAAGTGTCCGAAGGGCGCCGGCTACGCGGAGCAGGAGATCAAAAATCCGATGAGAAACATTGCTTCTTCTGTAAAACTAGAAGAAGGTTCCATGCCTCTTGTCAGCGTGCGCCTGACAGGTCCGATTCCGAAAGCAAAGATCATGGATGTGATGGCGGAGATCCGTTCTGCATCTGTAACAGCTCCGGTGAAGATCGGAGATGTAGTGATCGCAGATGTGCTTGGACTTGGTGTAGACGTGGTTGCAACCAGAAACGTGGGCAGGAGATCATAACAAATGAATCGAATCTCAAAGTGGTTTAAAGTTGATTTTTTACAGGGGCCGATCATCCGGTCCCTGGTTATTTTTGCAATTCCGATCTTTATATCCAGTGTCTTCCAGCAGATGTATAATATGGTAGATACGATGATCGTCGGAAACTATCTGGGAGACGAAGCATTGGCTGCCATGGGCGCCTGTTCGTCGATCAGTGATCTGATGGTTGGTTTCTGTCTTGGTGTGGGAAGCGGTATGGCTGTCGTCACGGCCAGAAGTTTTGGCGCAGGAGAGCGGAATCTGTTGAAAAAATCTGTGGCGATGACTATGGTACTTGGTACCTTGGTAACACTGGTGATCTCCACTTGCGGCGGTCTGTTTTTAAGAAAACTTTTGGAACTGCTCAATACACCGTCGGAGATCATCGACCAGTCATACAGCTACATTTCAACGATCGTAGCAGGTACTTTGGTAATGCTTGCGTACAATCTGAGCGCCGGAATGCTGAGAGCGATTGGAAACAGTATTATGCCGCTGGTATTTCTGATCGTATCTTCGTTATTGAATATTGGGCTTGATATCGTATTTATCTCAGAACTGCACATGGGCGTGCGAGGAGCAGCGATCGCAACCGTCATTTCTCAGGGAATCTCGGCGCTGCTTTGTATCGTATATATATGGAAAAAAGCGCCAATGCTGGTGCCTTCCCGCGAACATTTTAAATTTGACAAAGAACTGTGCGGAGAACTCCTTGGCCAGGGAATTTCCATGGGACTTATGGGAAGTATCGTATCCTGCGGTTCCGTGATCTTGCAGTCCGGTATCAATGGATTTGGCACCTTGATTATCGCTGGTCACATGGCAGCAAGGAAGATGCATTCTGTATGCATGATGTTTATGGGAACTATGTCAATGGCATGCTCGACGTTTGTTTCTCAAAACAAAGGAGCAGGAAATCGTGATCGAATTCTTCGTGTGATCAATTATATGTATGTATATGATGTTGCGACAGCGATCTTGATCACAGTGAGCCTTTCGTTCCTGGCAAGACCTTTGGTGCAGATGATCACCGGGTCAACGGAAGAAATTCTGTTGAACAATGCCTGCAGATATCTTTATGTAGCGGGACCGTTTTATGCGGTGCTGGGAGTTTTGCTCCAGACCCGCTCGGCACTTCAGGGAATCGGAGAAAAACTGCTTCCGATCGTCTCCAGTGTGATCGAGATGGTGGGAAAAGTGATCTTTACGATTGTCTTTATTCCGAGATTCGGATATGAGGCAGTTATCTGGTGTGAGCCGTTGATCTGGTGTGCCATGACAGCTCAGCTGTTGGTGAGTTATTATAGAAATCCGTTTGTGCGCGGTGTTGAGAAACGTTAGATAGTAATTTTAAGAAGGAACGATTTTAATGAAACGATTGGTAATAGGAATCCTTGCTCATGTTGACGCGGGAAAAACGACATTATCAGAAGCAATTTTATATACAACCGGAACGATCCGTAAACTGGGACGCGTGGACAAGAAGGATGCCTTTTTGGACACTTATGCGCTGGAACGTGCAAGGGGAATTACCATTTTCTCTAAGCAGGCAGTGTTCTCTCTGGGTGAGACTTCCGTGACCCTTTTGGATACTCCGGGTCACGTGGATTTCTCAGCAGAGATGGAGCGTACACTTCAGGTGCTGGACTATGCGATCTTGGTGATCAACGGCGCGGACGGTGTACAGGGACATACGGAAACTCTTTGGAGATTGTTGAAGCGATATCATATTCCGGTATTCTTGTTTGTCAATAAGATGGATCAGCCGGGTACAGATAAAGAAGCGCTTCTTGCCAACATCCGCAGACGTCTGGACAGTTCTGTGATTGATTTTACAGATGTTTCTGCAGAGGATGGAACGCTGTGCTATTCCGGAAGCGGAGATGCAGAGGAGTTTTACGAAGAGCTGGCCATGTGTGAGGAACACATGATGGAAGACTACCTGGAAACCATGGAGCTTGATGCAGATCAGGTGCGTCATGCGATCCACGAGCGAAAGGTATTTCCGTGTTATTTTGGCTCCGCATTGAAACTGACCGGAGTGGAGGAATTTCTGAAAGGTGTGGAAATTTGGTCTGAGAATCCATCTTATCCGGAACAGTTTGGTGCGAAAGTATTTAAGATTTCCAGAGATGATCAGGGAAATCGACTGACACATCTGAAGATCACTGGCGGAAGTCTGAAGGTGAAAAGTTTCTTAACCGAAGAAGTGGAAGAGGGAACTGAACCTGAGAAAATCAATCAGATTCGTATTTATTCCGGAACGAAGTTTGAGATGGCAAATGAAGTGGAAGCAGGAACCATCTGTGCGATCACAGGCCCGGCACTCACGAAGCCGGGACAGGGATATGGCGTGGAAAAGGAGACCGGAAGCCCGCTTCTAGAGCCGGTTTTGACCTATCAGGTTATTCTCCCAGCGGGATACGACGCCCATACCATGCTCAAAAACCTTCGTTTGTTGGAAGAAGAGGATCCACAGCTTCACATTGTCTGGAACGAGGTTCTGGCTGAGATTCAGGCGCAGGTGATGGGCGATGTGCAGATGGAGATCTTGAAAAGCCAGATCAAAGAGCGTTTTAACGTGGATGTGGAATTTGGCAGCGGTAATATTGTATACAAAGAAACTATTGCAAGACCGGTGGAAGGCGTGGGTCATTATGAGCCTTTGCGTCATTATGCGGAAGTTCATCTGCTGATGGAACCATTGGAACCGGGCAGCGGTCTTGTGTTTGAAGCAGATTGCAGTGAAGATGATCTGGCGCTCAACTGGCAGCGGTTGATCATGACTCATTTAGAAGAGAAACGACATCGAGGCGTGCTGACCGGATCGGAGATCACAGACATGAAGATCACGATCGTAGCCGGCCGCTCGCATTTAAAACATACAGAAGGCGGAGATTTCCGCCAGTCTACGTACCGTGCAGTACGTCAGGGACTGAAAGAGGCCGGTTGCAGATTGTTAGAACCGTACTATGCATTCCGTCTGGAAGTTCCTGCAGAGTCGATAGGACGAGCTATGGCGGATGTGGAGCGTATGCAGGGTAAATTCGATGCCCCGAGACAGGAAGATGATATGGCGATTTTGGAAGGAAGTGCTCCGGTTGTCAATATGCGTGACTATCAGCGAGAAGTGATCTCTTATACAAAGGGACGCGGACGAATGATCGTCAGCCTGAAAGGATACGAGCCTTGTC
>JAFYOD010000068.1 GCA_017556515.1 Lachnospiraceae bacterium | reverse complement strand
TTCTTTATCAAGCAGAGGATCTGAGCTCACGCCTTGAAAAACAATCTTTCCGTCACGATATGTAAACCAAAATAAAATATCTGGGATATTTTCAAATTCTACCGATATTCTCCATTCGTTATAACCAAGAATACGGTTTAAATAAGAATGCTCTATTTCTATCTCTTTCACATCTTGTGTTGTGTAACCTCTATATTCCAGCTCTGTATAGGTGTACGTCGTAATGAATTTTTGCCGTACAAAAACGTTCAGGAATAATGCAGCCACTATCACAATTACAACTGTTATAAGTATCCGTTTTCTTTTCATCGACCACACCTCGATATCACAATATCATAAAACCATTTCATCAAATAATCCTTAAGTACTCAGTATCATAAGCCTGACTGTCAAATATTTGTTGTATTTTCAGATCATCAATAACTGTTACAGCGAGTTTAGACACCAGAACTTCTTTTTCTTCAAAGCGACATATCGTTTTTAAAAGAACATGATCTGTATCATCGCATAAATACCAAAAACCATAATGGTTTGTAATGGAATACTGCCTACTCTTGTACCCGAATTCAATTTCTCTACCACACCTTAAATAATTCGCAAGCTCATTGAATTTAACACAACTCATCCTATCATACTCTTTCTATCAACTAAGAATTAATTAATCTATTTCTTTACCGCAGTATGGACAGTATTTCCAACCGGACTGTCGAAGTTTCCCACAGTACAGACAACGTGAAAATCTTAAGCATAGCAAACTACAGAAAAAGACTACAATAGAAATAAGTCCAACATATACCCACGCATTATTCTCATACTTGCCCTCATAAATCATCAAACCACCAATAGCCCAGGCAATTAAAAATACAATACCAGACACTACTGCCAGCCAAGTCGCAACTTTTTTCACAAAAACACCGCCTTCAATCAAATACCTTCTTATTGATATTTTCTCTTTAATGCCTGAAGATCATCTTTATCAATCCATTCTTCCGAATATCCGCAATCACAACAAACATATCTATTCACGAGCACAGCTGAAAGGACTGTTAAACCAATTTGAATATTATTTCCTACACCATATGCTCCAGCCTTTCCTGGAACTAAAATTATATCTGAACTCCCACACTTGGGACATCTATTTTTCATTTTCATGTTCTCACTCCTATATACCAAAATGAATCATCCATTTATTTTCATCTAATGCCTGATTCATTAAGTTCTTCAACTGAGTCAACTCTGGGATATTTTCAATTACGGCAAGAAACTCCTTCATCGATCCTGGAGGTATCAAAGTAATTCCTGCATAAGCAATTCCTTTTCCTGGTATGTCCAACGTATGCCAATAAAAATCAATATTATTAAATTCTTGTACAATATCTTCCAAATAATCATCCTTTACGACTATGCAATTATACCGTTCAGGAGCATATTCATCATATCTGTACCCTTGTCTTGGCAATTCCTGCATAATACCAAATTCATGTTTTGCCATTATTATCGTTCCACCTGATATACAATCATTTCAATAGTAACAACGTCATTAAGAGATTAAATATACTTTATTCCTTCACAACCGCCAACCCAAACTCACTTGAGAAACTTTCATATGTAAAGGATCTCAGCACATACTTGCCTTCCCAGCTTGCGCCTGCAATAACATAATATGTAGCTGGCTCTGCATCTACAAGGAACTCATTTACTTCCCTTTCCTCTGCAAAACGGCGAATATTTGTATGTGCTTCGTCATAAATGTCGAACCATTTTATTTTTGCACCTTCCGGAACAATCAGCTCAAAAGCTTCATTCCATACAACCACTGGAAGGTTCAGAACAACTTTCTCCAAATTATCTTTTACAAACGGAGCTTCTTTATAAATCCATTCTCCATTTTCAAATGCATTTACACTCACTTGATTCTCATATAATTCAATCTCTGAACCATCCTTCATCGCACTGATTGAGAATGTACCTATGTTCTCATTTGCTTTCATTTTTCCAATGATACTAAATGCCAGGCACGCTACAACAGCAATCGCAATTACCGCTAAGAATACTGTCCGTTTAGAAGTCTTCACTAAATCTGTCGGATCCACTAAAAGATCATCGTTCGGGCCTTTGACACGGTTCTTTTCCATATCAACTGCAGCCACCTGTTCCGGTGTTTTTCCTAAATTTCCATTCAGATTGCTATATAGACTCATACACAATTTCCTCCAAAATTAAAACCATGCCTCGTAATAGTACCAATTATCTTGTATTTTTCGTATTCTTCCTCCGTTATCACCAACGTTCTCCCAAGTCCATTCGACTTCGGACACCATAGTAAGTTCTTCATTTCCATTACAATATGGTACTGGAATATCGTCTGGCGAATAATAGAATCCGTAATAAATTCCCGCAGGAGCAATTCCTTTTCCTGAATAGAAAAACTGTACTATCTTATGTTCTCCTCCGTAGATTCCCATAACATCTATTTCTGTATCCGCCCTATTCACATGGTTCTGTTCCAAATAGAAATCACAAGAGGCTCTCAGATTTCCTTCATTATGGTTCACATATCTGGATATTTTCGCATAGGGATCGAATGCAATTTTAAAAGCAAACATACCCAATATGGCAACTAGCAATAAGATGCAAATTCTTCTTTTCATAATCTAACACTCCCATTTAAGTGTTCTATTTCACTCCATCCTTCAGCATCTTCTCGTACTTCTTTTCCCATACGAATGTGTACACCACAGATGGGCTCGCAAGAACAAGCATAACAATTACAAGCAGTTCCGCATTTATATCCTTTTCCGGAATATAATGATTTACAATTAAATAGAGAACAAGCAACGGCACACCCAGTATCAACCACGATATACCTTGATGACGAATATATTCTTTGGTCCAACTATAACCTTTAAATTTTTTGGGTATATTCTGATATCCGCAAATGCCTACAATGCCATACAAAATCCAAAATACACTCATGAATAATAAGACTTTCATATAAATACCACCTTATTCCAGATTATTTTCATACTCTGAACTATCAATAATAATCTTCATGCATTTCGGACAACAGTAGCTTTCCACATGATGAGGTGACATTACTGGTGTACCCAATTTCAATGCATACTTTTCTTTTCCATCCGGAAGCATGCTAATTTTATGCTTTCGTTCACTCCATATAGCAGCTCCGCTATTTAAATATCCATGAATCATTTCTGTATTACAAAATGGACATTTCATATAAACGCACTCCTCTTTAAATAGGACTTAATCAACTTTTATTATTCTCCGCTCTGTTTGCAGGAATTTTTAAGGTAATCGCATACACTGTCTTTATTTGCATCGGGTAACTTTCTGCGACCATACCATCGTAATAAACCACAACTTCATCACCGATATTGAAATTGGTCATGCTGTCCTTGTTCTCCACGTTCAGAGACACCCAATATTTACCGTTTTCATTCTCTATCAAAATAGAGCTTTCTGTCGTTTCTTTTACTATACCTGTAATATTAGGTTCACTGTTTATGATATCATTCATGCTTTTTTTACCACAACCAATCAAACAAAACATAAATAAAATGGTTAAACACAATCTTACAATTTTATTCATACAATCATGCTCCTTTATATTAGAATCATTCAGGCAATTCTAATATCTTAAAATAACACTCTGGCGCCGGTTCTGATTTCATATAAAAAGTACTTCCATCTATTTTTGTTGTTGAAAGACCGTTTTTTACACTTGTTCCATCTGCGTACTCTATTTCAACTGATATACTGTTACTACCCGGCGCTAAAGCTTTATCTGCCTTTTTATCAACAGTAAAAGAACCAAGCCAAGTTGTAATCTCTGCTAGATATTCGTTTGGCACTTCAAACCCTTGACCACCACTCGGAAGAGTATGGAATGTGATGCGAGTAATATTTTCTGTCTTAAAAACAGATACATCCTTATCAACCTTGTTTGCAGAACAACCAACCAGCCCAAACACAAAAATCAAGGCTAAAACTAACGTCATAAGCTTTTTCATACGCTCACAATCCTTTGTCATATTGGAATTTATTTACTTCTTCTTATCATTGAAATAAACAATTTTTCAGAGTTTATATAATAAGATCTATATCTCATCATTTATATATCGACAGATCAGTTCTTCAATATTCGCAGCGACAAGCCTACACGTATTGTCCTCATGTTCCCATATATAAATCTTATCTTCTTCAACTGCTCCGTCAGAAGTAACATTGTAGCAATAATAATCGCCACAACCATTTCCCGCAAAGAAAATATGATCTCGAATATCCTCATAACATTCAGCTAAATATTCTCTTGTATTAAAGGCCGCTTCTATGATATCTTCTGTCGAAAAAATTAGCCATTTATCTCCGTTTAATTCTAATAAAAGAGTTACTAATTCTTCCGGGAATTTGTGACCAACATATTCCTGCGCTTTATTTATTTCCTGCATCTGCGCCGGTGGTTGTATCTTAACCCACTGATTCTCTTTCGCATAACATTCTAAAATTTCTCGATACATATGAACGTCTCCTATATCTCGTCCAGAATCTCCTGCTTCTTTTTCTCGTACTCTTCTTTTGTGATCAGTTCTTGCTGATACAATCCCTGAAGTTTTTTCAAACGATCTTCTACGGACTCTGGGTTAACCACACGGACTTCGCGGGAATGTCCCATGATATCCGGCATAACGGTTATCGAATTACCATCATCTTCAATCTCGATCACCTGGTTGCTAATCGGTTTATCCGTAAATCCATTTCTATAATTGGAATATGTAATCCATGCTGCAATTCCGGTCCATACCAGACCAAACGGACCAAACATCGGAACAACTGCAAACACACCAATTAAACAGAACATAATTCCCACAATAAAACCGGCTTTCGACTGTGTTTTTCCTGGTCTGACTTTAATTTTCTTCGCCATTTTAATATCTCCCTCATTTAATTCAGCTTTCCACCCAATATTAAAATACAATTCATATTACAACAATCCCATAACAAAAATAGCCAAAGCCATTACTGCTAAAATAGTCCAGCTAATATATCTTCCTGCAATTTCCCATTCTGATGGTTCTGCCCGATCAGCATTACGAATTTGAAATGCCAAATTAAATCGAAACAGTTCATCTGCAAAAATAATGCATATAGCATTGAGGGCACAGATAAACACCGCATAAAACCACGCCTGCATATCGCCTTTGTGGGTTAATTCAGGTCCGTTCATTAGGCCGAGAATTGTTTCCGCGGTAGGTTTCATTTTATCAATCGGGTTTCCATTCTCATCTCTCTCAATTCCGTCACCGGCAACGTAACTAATACCAATATTGTCTATTGAACCATCCTCATTATATAAAAAATAAAAATCACCGGCATCCAGTACACCGCCTCGGAATATTATTTCATCACCTTCACGAAGTTCGACTCCCACCATCATTTCCGATATATGTTCATCCTTTGGAATTGCTGATGGATCTTCTTTTGCTGTATAAGGACCATAAACCTTCTCTCCATGGTGGAACTCAACGACCTTATCGGCAGATACAATAAAACGAGCAGTCTCTCCGTTTATCTTACCTGCATAGACCGTACTGCCACTTTCTTCAATGGGAACGAGAATTTTATCATGATATTCAAAACCTACTTTAGAAATTGTTTTGGGATAGATGACAGCAAATGCACATGCCATGGCAATCATAAATATTAAAATGCCTTTTTGATAGCGATTTAAACTTTTGATTTTCTCCATAGATTCACATAACCTCCAATCATGCAATCATCATAAATACTGCAATCACAATTGCAATCACTCCTACAATGCGTGTCATATCCAATGCAGTTTCCGATGGCTCCAAATTCTTGTATTTCCAACCTTCACTCAAATACCATGATGTCTGCGGTGCAACTGCGTTAAAACCACCAACGATAAGAAGCAGTATAATCAAAATAATATTTTTCGCTTCTTTTTCCTTTGGCATTTGTGTTTCAAGGACATTCATCAGTATACGTCCTTCTGTGTAAAGACTTTCATCGTAATCGTCACTCCATCCACCATGTCCGACATTTCCGGACCATGTCCAATAATATGTAGAACCGTTGGGATAGGTAATGTGATAGGAGTTGCCATTTGCTTCATATCGATATGTATTTTTTCCATCAGAAATTGTACACGCATCTTTATCTACAGTATAAGTTATTCCATTGTATACAACTGTCTTCGGTCCCGGCTCTTCATGGGAGCAGGCACAGAAGAAAACACATAATACTACCAACAGAAAAATCCTAACGAATAATGTACATTTATTTTCTTTCATTAATCTCCCGCCCTCCTATTTTCTTTCAAAAACTTGACCGAATTGTTATCTATACTATTCTTCCAAACGAACTCCATTGTAACTTATGAAACCTTTACAACTGCTTTCTTCGTCATATTACAAAGGAAATGTTCAAACTCCTCTGTGGTACCGCCAGACATCGTGCTTTTATCATAGATTTGTGCATGATTTTCGCTAAATACAAAAACATAATATTGTTTTGTCTCTGCAATCTGGGCGATTTTCTCATAAGAGAACTCTGATTTTCCAATTTCTGTTTCAGAAACAAATCCACTTGGATCTTCCGTATCAAAAACTGAGACTGCCTTTTCGGTTTCCTTCAACATTCTTTTTCGTGCAAAATATCCGTTGATCTGATCTTCAAATACCAGCGCAATCACAATTGCTGCACCTGCTGTCCAGGTTATGATTGTCCTTAAATCAATCACAAAACCTTCATCACCAGAAACAAATGATAGAAGAACCGCAAGAACAACCACAAGCCAACCGAATATATGACTTCTTTTGCTCTTCTTTTTCCTTATGGTTTTTCTGAGACATTTGGCCATAACTGCCAATGACTTCTGATTGTATAATGTTTCAAATGTATACTGCATTCTCTTCTCCTTTTAACACTGAGCACCGGAACGACTACGTCCCAATAACGTAACCACAACTGCTACAAACAGATGCAGTGTAATATTGGGCCAAATAAAATTCCATGTATTGGATACTTCTCCATATTCCAGATAGAAGCGACATAACAATCCAAGCACTGTCATACTCAAAGTTGTATAAATACTTTTTCCAAGTCCTTTATACTCAAACAATACGCCTTGCACTAATCCAATTTCATAATATGCGGTTAACGCCACAAACACATTGATCCATCTTGAAATCTCCGGAGCATCCTTTGAAAAGTTATAGACCGGGAATGTGAAGCAACCGATAAAGATTAAAAAGATATCGTCTATAATTGAAAAGAATTTTCTATGTTCCAGAATTTTATCTTTCATGCGTTCGCCTCCCTTTATTTTAATTAAACTAGTTTTTCATTTTCCAGATTCCATATCCAAGCCCAAGTCCTACCAATCCGCCAGTACACGGAAGCAAAGCATACAACAGATAAAATACCGTTGCCTCCAAGTTAAAATGACCTGTAAACACTTTAAATATTTTCGCTGCAAAAGTATGATTAACCATGAGTGTTATTAGAACCGCTTCGAAAATACTAAATATTATAATATAGCTCCAGATTGAGAAACCATCTTTTTTCAAATCATAAGAAACCGCTGTGCAATAAACTATCGGAGCCAAAGCAGCCAATAGAAATACCGCCAGGTCATTCATTGATGAAGCAAATCCAATTACAACCAAAACAGAAAGAAGTAAACTAATCATTAATACAAGAAACGGTTTCAATAACATTTGGCAACGACTATTCTTCATCAAATCACCTCTCTCCATTCAGTCTCATATCCTGATCATATTTGCTATTTCCTTGAACACTTCTCTGCATCGATTGCAAGTACTAACATTAATGCGCCAAGCGCATCATTCGGGTTCTGCACTTCAATCACATACGTATCCGTCCAGTTGAACAACTGTTTTGAAACCTCCGCAATCTGCTGGCCTGACTGATCCAAAATAGAATAATCCCATTCAAAAAAATTACCTTCTACATGCCATCCATTGTAATCAATATTGAATCTTGGTACAAAAAAGGAAAATTCTTTGCTGATGCAGCCGGTATACTGATTTCCCAAGTAGATTTCAAACTTCGGTAAAAATGTAAAAATCCTCTCCTGAATCGTACCAACTTCATTATCATCTGCGTCGTAAATCTTTAAACAATGTCCCAATGAAAGCTGGCCTTTTACTGTATAAACCGAATTTCCATCTTCATCGTAAATATCATAACTGTCAAACCATGAAAATAATCTCTGTTTAAAAAGAAGTTTCATTCTATTGTCCTCCTGAAATCATTACAAATGTTATTCCATATCTTTTGTTTTTAAATACCTTACTGTATTTGCAACTGCGGCCGCAAATGATACTACAACAGTCATTCCTTGTAGGATTACCAATCCTTCACCGCTATATGGTAAGCGAGATAAATTCACACTAAAGGTTATCGTCCACATCAATGTCGTTATATACCATAAAACAGGAACATATAATGGTGTTTTCTGTTGCTCTTTTTTCTTCATCGTTATACACTCCTTCTAATTGGTATTTTCTGTCAATTGTATTATATCATATTGTTAATGACAAAAATTTACTTTTTCCTTAAGTAATTGTGGCAATACTTATGTTTGACAATATTATGATGGTTTTCAATAACAAAAACGTATTACTAGATCCAAAAATATCCATACAAATAAAAAAGGAACCGCAGGTGCAGTTCCCATGATTTTTCAATATTTTCCATTCAAATATCTGACTTCCTGCGATTACAATCCTTACATAACATCTGGC
Source organism: Lachnospiraceae bacterium (assembly GCA_017556515.1). GTDB lineage: Bacteria > Bacillota > Clostridia > Lachnospirales > Lachnospiraceae > Pilosibacter. The sequence continues at coordinate 24,718 of JAFYOD010000068.1, read as the reverse complement.
AGTTTTCAGAGGTTGTTGGACCACCTTGACTCCAAGGAGTAATATGATCTCCTTCCATTTCATTCAGTTCAAAATGTCCTCCACATTTAGGGCAAATGCCATTCTGGCGTTCATAGGCCTCTCTTTTCTGTTTAGGCGTAAAAGATCGTATATTAAGATGTCTCTCATCATGATCTAGAACATACTCATAAATACCTGCTTTTCGATCCACATCTTCATCTAACATCAGTTCTTTAATCTTCTCTTCAAGAGCATTTGCATCTAATTCTGTATCTTTATATTTATTATATAAAATCCCAAACGGAAGTCCTTTCATCTCTTTCCGATAAGTAGGAAATACTTTCTTTACCCATTCAATGACAGATTTAAAATAGTTCCACAGTTCTTCCGCATTTTCATCATCCTGATGAATTGCCATATATTCTTCAAGTGCTATTTTATCTCTGTCTGCAACCCATCCAATTATAGCTTCCAAATAATCTTGTCGAATCGGAGATCCTTTTAAATAATCTGATGCCATTTGATGGGCAACACATGTTTTTTTGCTGAAATATTTCTTAGCGCTTGTTAACCATGGACCTGTATAAATCGCATTGCGCAATTCTTGAGGTGTTAGTTTTTCACCCGCAATATTAATTGTTTCAAACCAGGATAGCTTTTCCTTATCAGTTCCTTCACAAAAATAAATCATCAATTTATAATTCAGAATTTGATCCTTCTCTTCCTGTGTCAGATTATGAATATACTGATGATTTATAGAGAACTCCTTATTCAAATATTGGCAAATGCTTAGCGTGCGTTGTTGCCCATCAAGAAGCTCATATGTACCATCTGAATTTTTTACCCAGTACATAACATTCAGTGGAAATTCTTTGCGTATAGTATCAATTACTGCATTACGCTGCGCATCTTTATATACAAATTCACGCTGATACGGCGGACGGACGTTAAGTTTGCCTCCATACGCAACAACACCCTCATCCGTATTATCTTTATAACCTTCAAAAAGATCTTTTATTAGTATTTCTTTAAGTTCTATTTTCATTTTTATTCGGTTTCTCCTTCTTTTGAATTATAACTCTTGGATATTTTTCCTTTCCGTTCAAAATTCCAACATGTCGTTTTTTGTCGTCAGTTCTTATTTTTTCAATATCCGGATTTTTATCCTTTGAATATGTAATTCCTATTATCTCAAACTGTTCGGAATTGTAATTATCTAAAAATGTAATTGGAACTCCCATTGCAGAATCATAATCACACGGAATATCTGCCACCTTATCTACATTAATAGCGTCATAGTTATCGTATTTTGGATATTGACTAGGATCATCATAATACTTTTTCCAAAGAGGTATATCTTCATGTCGTTTATGAATATCGAGGTTAGTAAACCATCTGGTAAGTCCTGTTACTTTTTTTGTAGTTGATCCATCTGGTAATTTAAATTCGTTTGGCGAATTGTAACCAATCCAAAGCTTTCCGTATTTAATATCTGGACACAAATAGTTTATAGCATTCTTATTTCCAATAATAAGAAATTTCTTATCGTATTCCATAAGCTGAGCAATATATTCCCTAAACAAACTGAACGGAGGATTCGTAACAACGATATCTGCTTCTTTTAACAGTTCAATACTTTCTTCACTTCGGAAATCTCCGTTCTGTCGAAGTGTTTTTATGTCGCTATGCACACCACGATCATCTTTCCACATTACAAGTTTGTATGATGGTTTCTCACGATCGAAATGTGTTGCAATCAGTTTTTTAAGTTTCAACTCCTTAAAGTTCAAAGAAAAATACTGCCAAAAATTCGAATGTTCCGGATCATCACAATTACAAAATACCGTTTTTCCTTCAAAATGGTGTTTGTAGTGTTTTAATTCTTTTTCAATATCGGTGAGCTGTGTATAAAACTCATCATTTTTTGCTGCACTAGCTTTATGTAAATTTGTATTTCCAGCCATAGAAATACCTACCTTTCATATTAATTTCGAAATTAATATGAAAGAAGGCTCTTACCATTTAGGCTGAATGGCCATGCTCTGCCGCTATAAATTCTTTTGTTTCTGTGCAAAAAAATAAGGCCTAGGCTATTGTCTAGACCTTGCTGTGCAATATTCTATTTTCGTTTTTAAAAAAACTTGCATACTAAAATAAAAGGAGTTTATTGATATGAAAAAGTTAATTCTTAACCTGCTTTTTGATAATAAATTTTCACGTTTAATTAGAAACTATCCAATAAGTTCGTGCTACATAACTATAATTATAAGCGGGCTTTTTCTAGGATATGATATTTTTGATATGATGAAAAATAACTATACATGTTCACAAAATCCAGGTCTTTTTGTTTTACTTACAATAATTTATTTATATGTAATTGGTTGTTTAGCTTATTAATTTTGTTCCCATGTTTTTTGCATCATAAAAATTGCCAACGAAACCCAAGTTATAACATTCCCTAAATCATTTTTTATAAATTCACATGAAGACGTGAGAATGATTTGTTTACAAATCACATATGAACCAACAAGACATGCACCCAGAATAGACAAGTCACATATGTATGCAGGTTTATTTATTCTACGCATAATTGACATCATTAGTTTTTTACCCGGAGCAGTAAATGTCATTGATAATAAAAATGAAAAAATACCCATGTAATTAGAAACATAAAATTTTATCATGTCGTTATTTATGCCATAACCATATCCATATCCAAGTAACATTTTAATAACAACAATTGTTGAAATTATAGCAAAACCACTTCCTCTCATAAATGTGCAGATAAAATCTCTCGTAGATTCCCATCGGCTTCGAGTTTTTACTTGTGTATTATTATTTGCCATAACTTTGTGTTCATTATCTTTTTCTGTATTATGATCAATAGAGTCATTTAAATACCATCTATATTTTCCATCTTTAACTATTACAGTATAACTTTTCTCCATTATTCATTACCTCAAAATCCACATTTTATTTCAAGTATCAATCATCATTAGGTAAATACCATCCATGTTCACCATGTCTTCTTTCAGTCCAAAAAGATAATTTTTCATGTATTCTACAACTTTCACATTTATAGGGACACTTTAGTATTATTTCTTCTCTTGCAGTTCCAACAACCCATTCACCATCTGATCAACAACTTTCAGATACATCAAATCCAACCTTCTTATTTTTTCTGTTATCTCTTCATAAATATCCACACTGACTTCTGAAATATATGTCTTACTCAACGGAGTCAAATCTTCATTCTCCTCATCCATTAACCATTCTTTATCCAAATGAAATGTCAAGCAGAGACAATTAATAAAAAGTGGAGTTGCATTAATGTGTGAATTTTCGATACTTGCAAAATGATTTCGAACGCAACCAAGCATCTCTGCCATCTCCTGCTGTGTAAGCTTGTGATGCTTTCTTAAAAGTTTAATCTTTTCTCCTATGGTCATTTAACCCACCATCCTTCTGTCAAATTACTTAATTCTACCACTTTTCACTATAAAATTCAATAATTTGCCCACTATACAACATATTTTTTATTGTTTTGCATTGACAACAACAATATTTTTTGATATTGTATGCCCATGTAACACCATTATTCGTTGCATTATACACACAAAACACCATTTTTAAGAAAAGGAGATACTATGAAAGCAAGAGAACTAATGACGTTAAGACGCCTCATTCTGAATGAAAGCTACAACGATTTTTTAACTGCGGAGATTATTCTTACTGGACTTGAAAAGGATCTTTTAAAAAAGCTTTCTCATCATCCAAATCCAAAGATTGCAAAAGAGGCAATGAAACTAAGAGTGGATTGTATGCAATATTTTTCAAAGCTTTGTCATAGCTATATGAAGACATACGAAGACTTAATAGAACAGACTTTACAACTTTGCACCGGACCCAAAGCAGATGAGGACTCTGTTCTTAATGTCCTAGATGCCGTAACTATGATTCCTTATTGGACTACTGCATATAAAAAGGCTAGAAACTATACAAAAGCTGTTGTAGAAGCAACATTACGGTTACAATCGAAACATTACATGCGCATAAAAGAAGATATCGATATTTGCGCACTCAAATATCATTTCACACAATATTTGAATTTCATTTCCTATTGGTTGGGCACTCGCCATGACTCCGAAAAAAATGCACTTTCGGATATTAATGAGCGCTTACGAGATCTAGCAAACGAGTTAACTGAATCTACATATATTCCCAAAAAGAGAACAACTGAATATGATGAGGAAGGAGCTAATGTTTATGAAGTATAAGGCTGAAATACATATCCAAAACAGACTATGCCACCTTGCTGCTGATGACCTTGTTGCTGCTGAAGGTCTTCTCAATGGAGTTGTAAAGGCTCTTGATCAAACGAAACGTCATCACAGAGGCATTATGATCCAGACAATGTTATTGAATACTCAATTAATTGCACTCGAAACTCTGATGGTTATTTCAAAGCGCTATTTAACAATATACAGTGAATATCGTAATTTTTTAGAAACCTCTAAGGAAACTGCTTTTGGCCACGAAAAATCTATACTGGAATATTCTCTGAAGAAAATCGAGTATTTAGAAATGACTTCTCAGTCAGCGCAAAAAGCCTGTACAAGCGCAGAACGCCGGCATAATCTCATTCCGAAAAAATCTTATACTGTCAAAGAAGACTTGAATGAGGAACAGCTTTTAGATTCATTAAATAAATTAGAAAAATATATAGGTCTCTGGAGCCTAGCCAGAAACAGCAACGAATCTGGAAACCTATCTACTTTACAAACAAACCTTATACAAATAATAAATTACATAAAAGACATTAAATAAATATCAAAAGGCTACGAACAAAATCGTAGCCTTTTTATTTTCGACACTTCCTTTTTCTCCGGATATGACGTATCTTGTTGTATTCGGAAAACATTCATCAATAATTTCATTTAAACATTTTATAAAATCATGCACGTTTGTCATAAAATCAACTCCTAACTTTTCTATGAACTAAAAAGGACCAGCGCCAGCTGACCCTTTTAATATCTTATTTAATTATTTAAATCAGCATCCAGAATTACTTCTAAAACCTGCAGCGCCAAATTAAGACGCTCTGGTTCAGAGTTTTTTAGTCTTGAAAAAGATATATCCAGTTTACTCTTGTTTTTGTTTTCAATCTTGTATTCAACCAAGGTTGATTCCTGAATCATATTACCGTCATCATTAGAATCATCTACCAACCACGCTTCATCTACATGAAACAGAAGTGATACACAACGAACAAATAATGTAGTTGCTTCTGTATAGCCATTTTCTATATTTGAATATGCACTGCGTGATACGCCAATTAAATCAGCCATTTTTTGCTGCGTTAGTTTGTGATAAGAACGTAAACCTTTGAGTTTTTCTGCTAATACCATAAATTCACCATCCAATCTATAAAACAGTATACCATTTGATTACAAAATGTCAATATTCACATTTTAAAGTATTGACAATGTCATTTTAGATTGATAATATGTCGCTATAATGTCATTGATTGTTCACTTCTTGTCTAATCAATGTCATTCTCATTATTTCACGCTACAGGAGGCATATCATGAATGAAATCAGAGCTCAAACGTTGACAGAAGCATATCCGGATTTATTAAAAGAATGGCACTTTAAAAAGAATAATAGGAAAAATGTATCGCCATACGCAGAAAAATCTACTAGCAACAGAAAAGTGTACAGGAAATGTACCAAAAATCCAATGCACATATTTCAAATGAGCATCTATTTTCGAACTGCCGGTATAAGATGCCCACAATGTGAATTGGAAGATGTATTTGCAGGAGGAAGTTATGGAGAATGAAAAGATAATCCCTATAAAAACGCACGAAAAATCATATGTTACAGAACCATACGACGAAGAATACGCAGAGCTGGCTAAAAGACTGAAATATTCTGTATATAAATATATCGGTCTTGCTAAAGATGAATCCATTGTAGAACGTTACTTTATTGTAATTGCTACAAAAAAGGATTTTGTAATTTATTTTACAGAACTTGAAGAATACATTCAAAGTTACTCAAGAAAATCTGTACGACCAATACAATCGAATAATCGCCAAAAAACCATTTATATAACTAAGATGTTAAATTACATCCTTATAGATAACTATGATAAATACAAAATAAAAAGCGTTTCGTATTTAACTCCGGAATCTGTAATTGATTTTTTAGCACACTATGCTTCTACCGAATCCGAAAAAACCAAAGAACGGCCATCTAAAGATTCTATTGTGTTTGTTCAGAATTCAATTTCTTCTTTTCTAGAAGCTATAAAAAAGAAAAGTTACTTACCAAACTTTGAAAATTTTGATCTTTTCAAAGATAAAAAGCTTTATATACAAGGAATTGAACGCTCTGTTCGAGTTTCTGCACTTGATACCACATTCTATCAAACAAAGCAGAAACCACGATTATATGATATGCCTACACCAATTTTATTCCGTCTATTTGAATTAACACGAATACACGATCCTATGATTTTATTACCTATGGCTATGCAAGCTTTCGGAGGTCTACGAGCAGGTGAAGTATGTAACATTCGACAAATGTATAGTAAACATGGAGCCGGAATCAAGTTGCAAATAGAAAGTGGCCATATTACAAAAGCAACTATTGATATTCGATATGTTTATCAAATGCGATCTGACGGTGTAAGAGTTGGAAGAATTAAAAAGCCGAGGCAGCAATCAATTTATCCTGCATTTCTTAGTTTATTTGAACAGATATACAACAACCATATGGAGTTGTTAAAAAAATATAACTATGAAAAAGAATATGCTCCAATGTTTTTATCCAAGCAAAACAGTAATGGAACATATAAAGCTATGCGTTATGCCGCTTATCAACGTCGATTTTCTTCTATTGTAGATATTCTAATTGGTGAATTAATCAGAAGTAGTACTGCATCAGAACGCGCATATGCCGAACTACTTCTCTCTCATGACGTCGGAACTCATATTTTAAGACATTGGTTTTCTGTTCAACTTGTTTTGCATGGTGAAAATCAAGTTGGAATAATGAACTGGAGAGGCGATAAAAATCCTCTCAGTGCTATTATTTACCTTCAAAACAAGGGTGAATTAATAAAAAAATATAAAAAAGTCGGCGACACGTTAGGTAAATACACTATTTCACAATGGGAGGACATTCATGATTAATGATCTTTACAAATTATCAAAATTCATGAACGAACACCATATGCCATATCAAAAAACGCTTGAGAAAAAACTCAAGCGTTTAGGTATGGAAGTTATTTCATATAACAATATTTCTTATATCACTAAGGAAACTGCCCTTAAAATCCTGGAAATATATAACAATCATACGCCTATAGAAAGTTTTATTATTAATAGTGTTAATAATTTTCGTGAATTTCATCAGGAAACCTTGTCGCTTGTAAATCATTGTAATGAAAATGACATACATGTAATTTCTATAGATGATCTTCCATTTTTACATACGACATATAAATACTTCATTCAAAATAATGATTTTAATAAACTGAGTTCATTAATAAAAACTGACGAAAATCATTATTTCAATTCAATTGGCACCAATGAATTAAATAGCTCTCATGACGATCCTTCTTTAATACCATCTAAGCGAATATATTATAAAAGCAAATTTGGTGCCTACGAAGAACTTCTTGAACCGATAAAGCAGCTTCCTGAAACATATGCAATTCTATATAACTATGTAAAGAAACACTATTATGGAAAATATTCTTATCCGGCGGTTAAAAGCTTTATAGAACTCTTGCATAAAGATAAGGAGTTATCAAATTATTCTCTATCTGAAGAGACTGAGCTAATTGATAACGTTTCATTGCTAGACAAAGATTTAGCGACTTATATATTTTCTTTTTTAAAAGAATACAAAGCGAGTCAACCAGGTAATTCAACAGTATCATATATAGCAAAACGAAACTCGAATGATAGAATGGATGTCACCGTTTCTTTAGAGAAATATGTTGCCATGTCTTATATGCTCTTTAATCACGAACATATAAAGAAAAATCATATGTTTGAAAAATCGTTGGATTCCAAATTTTATGCAAATCAATACCTTTATATGGCTATGCATTACAATTGCGCCTGGCGATCCTTTGATATTATCACTATGCCAATACCCATTCTTTTTGAAGATAAAGAAAAGATTAAGGAAGATATCCGAAATGGATCTTTTGATCAAGTTCGGAGTGATATGTATATAAGCTTTATTGAAACAGAATTAGCCAATCTTTATAGAAAACCACATAAAACAGAAAAATCAAACAATGCGCCAACACTACATCTAGGTGTTATAGAAAGTTATAGACATGTATTGGGAACTATAATAGCTATTTGTACGATTCATTATTATGAATCTGGAAATACAAGTAATCAATTTCTTAACATTAAAGGAATGAATGCATTAACAATAGCCGAACTTCTTGGACAAGATTATATACGATTATGTGGAAGAAAAAATTTTATATCTTTGGCATATAACAAGCGTCATTTACAGCAACTTGAAGCTATTGCAAAAGCAGATAAAAATGATAGAAACGGCATTGATGCTTATATGCTTGCCTCTTTAGCCAGATCACACGTTGGAGGATATGAAGCCTTTGCTAGCTCAACTCGTTATTATTTAAGTGCAAAAATGGATGGATTAACTACAAATGAAATCTTGTTGCACATGTTTGAACGAGGTATTTGCAGCTTTGTGCCATATTTATTACTTGATGGATTGGAAAAGGAAAATTTCCAAATGTTAGATGTACAACAACAAACTAACGCAATTAAGCATATCCCATATGATGTTTATGCGCTCGAAAAAATATGTGAAAATAATGGATTAATGCAACAGCGAATTACTCAACAGTTCAAGTTCCTATCTACAGAATTACTCATAGATCAACAAAATTATAAATCCAAAGTGCTTGAACTATTAAAAAATCTATCTACCGGAAAAGCAAGTAGTAAAGAACCGTTTTGCTACTGTTTACGGCAAGCGGCTGGTTATGAATGCACTAATCCATCGCGTTCATCATGCATAGGTTGTGGGTATGAAATTTATTTAAAAAGTTTTTTCTTTCATCTTGGAATAAAAATAAATCAATGCAAAGTATCCGAAGAAAATGCAACAACAAAATTTAGCAAACACAAGTATAGGTTATATAACGCCACAGTATTATATCCTATAGCACAAGAACTTCTTCTTTGCATGAAAGAATACTATAAAATTGACATTTCACATTATCAGAAAATTTTAAAGAACACAAAATCCGGAAAACTAGAGGAGTCATATTATGAAATCTTTATCGAAGAAAATAGAACTAAAACGATCAACTCTTCATGTCCTAATTGATATAAATAATTTTGATGAATCTAAAAAAGAAGTTGTTTCGTCCAAATTCGATTTCTACCATCGAAATAACATTATTATTTGCGATGATTTCAATTCTTCCACTTGGATCTTAAGCAATGAAATTAATGATACTGTTTTAAATTTTAGTTTAAACATGTTCGCACACCACGCTTCGAAAAGCAAAACATCTTTTGAAGATATTAATTATTATTTACGTGCTTTTATTATTTTTAAAATGGGTAGTTATATTCCCGTTACACTTGCAGCCGCATTACGAACAATAATTACTTGTTTTGAATGTACAAACTTTCTCATGGAACCCGATTTGTTGCTAGAAAATAAAAATAGCCAATTATTTGAAACTTTGTGTTCTACTTCGATTTATACCGATTTTTTCAATAGCTTTGGGATAGATGGTTCTAAACAGATTTTAAATATATTAAACACAAACCAACATTTCATGGAAAATCGAACTAATGGAAAACCTAGAAATCTTGCAGAATTTCAATCCTACTATTACTTCGATCGATTACTTAACCGTTTTTGGAACGATCAATCTACAACTGACTCAGAAAAGTTATACTATTATCCTTTATATCTTTTTTGGAAACTAACAACAATTCTTCCTCAACGAGTAAATGAATTTTGTTTAATGCCTCAAGGTTGTATAACCTTTGATAAATCAACTTCCCAATACTATATTACCATTCGAAGAACACGCATGAAAGGTAGAGGTAAACTAATCACATATAAGGTTGATAGTGATTATTTTTTATGTACATATGCAATTCCAGATACGTTAGCACATGAGTTTCTTACGTATGAACATATGAGTCAAAGCTATGCGAGAAAGGATTTTAATTTCTTTTCAGCCGAATGTCATATGAAAAACCACCCAAAAGGACCTGTTAACGGTATAAAACATAAAAATGTATTTTGGCGAAATCTACTCTCTCATTCTTGTAAAGACTTTTTTGAACATATTATTTCCAACCGATATGGGATCAACGTATTAGAAAAGAAATCTTATGAAGAACGAATTAATAAAGGAATTACAACTTCTGATGATTTTCTTAAAACAAATGAAATTATACAATTACAACTTGGTGATACTCGTCACATTGCTTTAATTAATCTTGTTTTAAATGGTTGTAATCCTCTTGTATTGTACGAATTTGCCGGACATGAAGGGCTCGAAATGGCATGCCATTATTATTCAAATGTTCAAAAATTAATGAAATCATATGCCTATACTATTTTTATTGAAAACAATAAGAACGAAATATTTCTTCCAGAACATTATTCAAACAAATCTTTTTTATTTCGTAATAAGCCTTACGTTATCGTAGATGATGGCAAATGCTACTCAACAGCATTTCAAAATAATAATCTTCATGATTGCTTAAATTCAAGCTTACAGTGTTATACATGTCCTTTTTTTCTTGGCGAAAAAAAATTATCATCAAATGATCCTCAAGAAGAAAGTTTACTCAATGATCATAAAATACAACTCTTGCTTCTTGAAGCAACATTACAATTAAAAGACAGTCATGAAAAAAATGAAAAATTGTCAACCATACTGAAACAATTAGGAGCTCAAACAAAAGGACTTCAAAAATGGTACTATAATCAATTTTCTTCTTAGGAGGTCATATGGCAGGACGAAAGAGAAAAATAAGCACCGCAGAACTGAAAGATATTGTTATCGATTACTGCACTAATAATCCATTTACAATATTAAAAAAAGTACAACTTGCTAATTACGCTAAAACTAAAGGCTATTGCAACATCATTGATAAAGATTTTTCCAGAGATATTGAAATTTCTTCCTATATTCTTGAATATAATACGGCCTTAACGACAGCAGTTGAGGCCGAAGATCAACTTGCCATATTATATTCCACAACAGATCCAGAGGAATTCCTTCGTAAAAATCCATCTAGAGCAGAGCAAATTAAAGCAATACAGTATTTAGATAGAATTTCAAAACGTAAAGCTGAAATATCCGCTTTGCAAGAAGCAAAAATTGAGGAACTAGAAACAGAAATACAACAACTTACAAAGAAAATAAATGAACTCGAATTAACGCTTAATGTTCATGAGGAAACAGTAAAAGAGAATAAAGCTCTTAATGAAAAGAATAACTTTTTAGTTTTCTGGATTGAACGTAATTTTTCTCAAATAGTTGCACAAGAGATTCTCTCCAAACGACATGAAAGTATTAAACCTATAATTAACAGTGAAATAATACCTGATGAAGATTCTTCTGTTTATTCATTATCCACTTCACCATCACATAATGGAGTAAAAAAAACAAAGAAGACTTTTGAATTACCAGAAATACAGAAAGTATTATCTTTTGATGAAATCATGAATAATTTGGAGAATCTTTAATATGGCTAGTTATTTTGACAATTCATTAATGTCTTGCAATCCTCTTCTCTCCAGAGACTGGGATTTCGATAGAAATGGAAGTAAAACACCCGCTAATGTTACATTTACATCCACTTGTGCGTATTGGTGGAAATGCGATGTTTGCAATCATTCTTATCGTAGCACAATTAAAACACGTTTGAATGGATATATATGCCCTGTATGCCACGGAGAACGCTTAGTTGACGGAGTAAATGATTTAGCCACTAAATCTCCACGATTATTGAAATATTGGGATTACGAGGCTAATAAACAGTCTCCGCACGATTATTATTATTCTAGTAGAGAAATTGTACATTGGAAGTGCCCTAGATGTAATAGCAAATGGACTCGAAAAATTTCCGAACAACGTCAATATGGATGTCCCATGTGTTATCACGCAGTAGGAACATCCAAAAGAAAATGCGAAGAACACAACTCCTTAGAAAAAAGAAATCCTGAACTTTGCGTTGAATGGCATTATAAAAAAAATCTTGACATTTCACCGTCTTCTATCGCACCAAATTATAACAAACCTGTATGGTGGATATGCAAAGACGGTCATGAATGGCAAGCTAGTCCAAACAATCGCATTAACAGAAAAGAAGGATGTCCATATTGCGAACACCAAAAAATCATTCCTGGAAAAACAGACTTTGGTTCCGCACATACAGATTTGCTATGGGAATGGGACTTCGAAAAAAACTTTTTTAGCCCATTTCTCATCGGAGAACATTCAAATAAAACTGCTTTCTGGAAATGTCAATACGGACACAGTTGGACAGCCATTATATCAAATCGAGTTAAAGGATACGGAGTATGTCCTATCTGTAGGAAAGGAAAATCTAAATGAATAGGATAAGACCGCGTAATTCATTACTAACAGAACGACCAGAACTAGCAGCTCAATGGCATCCCACATTAAATGGTGCAAAATCACCTGATTTATATACTATCAAAAGCAGAGATTTTATTTGGTGGCAATGCCCGGATTCTGCTGATCACATATATAAAGCTAGAGTATGCGATCGAGTTAATGGATATGAATGTCCATATGATTCAGGCTCCAAGGTAATTCCAAAAAATAGTTTAGCTGCAAATAATCCAACTTTAATAACGGAATGGGATTTTGAAAAAAATGATATTCTTCCAGATGAAGTATCTTCCACTTCTTCTGAAAAATATTATTGGAAGTGCATACTCGGGCATACCTGGGAAGCCTCCGTTTATCAAAGAAACGTACAAAAAACAAAATGTCCTTTTTGTTCTGGTAGGAAGGCAACTCCTGAAACTTCATTAAGAGCATTGCGACCAGACTTACTTAAATATTGGGACTATAAAAATAATGATTCTATCAAATGTACTCCGGACAATATAAAACCTGGATCAGATCGCTGTAATCTATTTTGGAAATGCCCTGATTGTGGATATGCATGGAGAGACACCGCTTACCATGTGAGCAAAAAGAAAAGTGCATGTTCTGTTTGCTCTGGTCAAGCCATTGTACCTGGAATAAATAGTTTAAAAGATACACACCCTGAAATCATGGATGCTTGGGATTACGATACAAACAATATTAGAAAAATTTTTCCAGACAAATTATCCGCAAAAAATCCTACAAAAGCAGCTTGGATCTGTCAAAAATGTGGTCATCATTTTACATGCATGATTAAACAATATGTCAAAAACCAAAATTGCCCTAGTTGCGGTCGTTATGTACATGGATTAACTCCCAAAAGTAAATCTTTACTTTCTAACAGACCGGATATTGCAAAATTTTGGGACGATAGCAATACATGTACCGCAAACGATATCTCTATCTACAGTAATAGAATTATTAAATGGCATTGTTCCACCTGTAATAACTCTTGGAAAAGACGAGTCTGGGAACAAGTTTCCTACAATAGTTGTCCTTATTGTAATGGAACTTGGGCAATTCCAGGCAAAACATCTTTTGCAGCATTATACCCAGGAATTGCAAAACAGCTACATAAAAAATCACATCCTAAAATTAATTTAGATACCGTATTGCCTGGCTCTGGAATCAAACTTACTTGGGAATGTCCCGATTGTAAAAATACCTATCAAGCAATGATTAAACACCGTTCCAACGGTGGTAACTGTCCATATTGCAATAATCAACGTACACGTGAAAACTGGAATTTAGCATCTAATTATCCATTGATAATCAATGAATGGCATCCAACAAAAAACGGCCACCTTACTCCAAATGATGTTAGTCCAGGAAGTTCTAAAAAAGCATGGTGGATATGTTCTATTTGCCAAGAAGAATATCAAGCTTGCGTTCATCATAAGGTAAAAGGTGAACAGAATTGTCCTATTTGTAATGGTAAAAAACTACGCATTGGACTAAATGATGTTGCTACAAAATGTTCTGAATTAGTCTCTGAATGGAGTAAAGATAATGATTTAAAACCTGATGAGGTACTTTATACAAGCAAAGTAGATATTATCTGGGAATGCAAATTAGGCCATAAGTGGGCTGAATCACTAACCAAACGAAGATATGGTAGCAAATGCCCGTACTGCTTTGTACGCAGAACTCCAAGCCAACGTAAGACATTTAAAAAAGAACACAATGATTTAACTATTGATTGGGCTGACAGTAATGTCATACAACCATCTGAAATTCAATCAAATGCCTCTGTACTAATTCGCTGGCATTGCCATATATGTAATTGTGAGTGGGAAGCAACCACAACAGAACGTCGTAGAAATCCTGAGTGTCCGTTCTGCTCTGGAAAACGTCCAACTCCAGGCAAAAACACTCTTGCTGCTCTTGCACCAGATTTAATGGAAGAATGGGATCCAACAAACATAGTTAATCCAGACAACATTTTTCCTGATTATACAAAAAATGTTAAATGGATTTGCTCCTCATGTGGAACGCATTGGGAAACCGCTCCGCGTTATCGATATAGAGGGTTCGGGCTGTGTCCTAATTTAAGAAATCATAACAAATAAAATCAAAAAAAGAGAGATTTCATATCTCTCTTTTTTGTTTGAATATCGTTTGATTTTGTCTGCAAATCTTTTCAAAAACATTTTAAAAAGTCGGTGGTCTAGTTTCATTTTGTCGGAAGTCTAGATAAAATTGGTAAAATAAAGTTGGGAGTCAAGTTTCAACGCACCTCCTTTAACTTTCCATTTTCCTGATCTGCTACGAAATCCGCCATATAAAACTGATTATCCTCACGGATCACCGTCAGCTTATCCCAATCACTCTGGTCTCTCGGGATCTTATCATCAATGTACACTGCGATCCCGATTTCCGGATACCGCATCATACCCTCCACAAACTTTCTTCTCTCTTCCATTTCCATCTCTCGCTGTTCACGTTCTTCCTTATCACAATCCACATAATACAATTCCATATTAGTCAATGATCCGTTTGCCATTTTTCTTCCTTCTTTTCACACAGTTCCGGCAAACCGCCACAAGAAGGCACTGTGACATATTGATTTCCCATTTCAGTCTGCCGGATACACCTATCCGATCGATCTACCCATCAATCAATTGTTGAAAAAAAGAACAACACTCTTTTGTCACGGAAAATGCATCTGCCGAAAATGGAATTCGCCCGACTGAAACTCCCGGCCGTCTTCGAAACTCCTTTCTGGTTTCTTCACTTCCAAATACAGCGAGATAATTCCAGCTTCTTTTTCCGTTCTCATTTTCACGTACGAACTCCCGAAAACGCATTTCCTGCCACTCACTGAACGAACCAACCAGAAACTGCTTCTCACATCGCAGCAGTTCCGGCATCAGCCCTTCATCCACAGCACCAAAATCAATCAGAATTTCGTCAACGTCGTTACCTAAAACTTCCGTCAACTCCTTCATTCCGGCCGTTTTCCAGTACTGTACGTCCAATACACGAAATCGTTTCTCCTCACGATTGATCCCTGTACAGACTTTTTCCAGCCGACCGAAGTCTCCCGAACGGTTCCACTCCAGCAACACAGTCGCTCTCCGCCGGAATCCGGCCAGATAATTTGCCATCATGATTGCAAAATGGGTGCAGCCAACGCTGTGTCCGATTCCTCCAATCCCAATCAATCGAGGTTTCTTTTCTGAAAGAGTCCTCTGAATCCTTTTCTTTTCCATCCTGTAGTGCCTCCTGTCCGAAACGATAATAATTTTGCAAAACAGGCATCTACAGTTTTGTTGCTTTTCCATGGATTTGTAAAGAAGGGTAGATTTAGACATGAAATCCCACGCAAATCCTTCGGAAGCTTACCTGCCAAGCTCCCTGACGTGTGATTCCACAAAAGAACCATTGGTTTACCATTGAAGTGCGTTTCCTTTATAGCCTGTATCGCGAGATCGATCTCCCACCATTTGTCTCCACTGACCAGCACATAAAGGTCTGCATCCGGCAAGTCCGGCTCGTTTTTCCAACTGAAACCAAGGTCACGAATGATAATTGGATAATAATGATATGGCAGTCTCACGGATCTGCCATAATATGGACAGATGTTTAAACATCCAACATGATATACGCCGGCCGTATCCGGTTTCACGCCAAGATTTCGCGCAAGAGTCCGGACCGTATCCGTATCGTATGATTCCTGATATAGCGTTAGATACCCGTTTCGGGTCAAGAAGTTTGTAAAACCGAGTGCCGCATGAGTCGTTCCGATCCCTGCTTTCGCACCCAAAAAAATTACTGTTAGAGATTCTATTGCCTGATTTTTTGAAATAAACCCAAGCAATTCCGTTAACTCCAGCTCCACATCCAGAGCCGACGCATATCGGTCTTCTTTACGCTCTTCCATGCATCCTCGCAAGATGCGGTCAAATTCACGTAACTTTGCATCCTCGCCAAATTCCGGTTTTCTGCCGGGAGGCTGCCCTCGGCACATAAAATATAAAAGAGCTCCGATCGCATACACATCCGTTCGACAGTCCAACGGCTCTCCCTTAAACTGTTCCGGTGCCGCAAAACCGATCGTTCCGTAACGCTCGCCAAAATCTTCGACCTCTGACGCATATTGCGCATGGTCAAAATCGATCAATTTCACCATTTTATCGCACACCAAAAGATTCTTCGGCTGCAGATCTAAATACAAAATGGGATTTTCAGCTGTATTCATGAACTGAATGATACGACAGATCTGGATTCCCAGTTCAACTGTCGTTTTCAATGAATATTTGCCACGTTTTTTCACGTGATCAAATACAGATTCGCCTTCCAGATACTCCTCAATTAAAATGAAGTAAAGATTTTTATCAGAAATGAATGAGCCATCCACCACATCATAGACCAGTGGAATGCCCGGATGACGCAGATGTTTCAAAAATAAGGCTTCTTTTCGAAACGTCTCATAGTCCGTCATCGTTCCGGAAACAACTTTGACGGCGCGATATTCTTCTAAAGCCTTATGATAGGCCAAATATACCGTCCCGGACCGTCCTGCTCCCAGTTTTTTACAAATATAATAGTTTGGCAATAGCGTTGAAAAAAGAACGTGCTCCTCTGTAATCCTCACACCTCCTTCCAAGCGCAATACAATCTCTGGTAATAATTGTAATATACCACTATGCCCATTTGACATTTAGTTGATGTCAAAAATATAACATTTTCATAAATCTTTCTGTCATAGGATTGCAAAAGCAGAATAGGATATAGTATATTATAGGCGTAAAAATGCACTTATTTTTTATAGACAGGAAGTGATTTGATGAGAATTGAACGAATCAGTGAAAATACGATCCGCTGTACCTTGACAAACTTCGATTTAAGCATTCGAAACATCAAGATGAGCGAGTTAACATATGGAAGTGACAACGCAAGAAATCTGTTCCGCGAGATGATGCAGAAAGCACACAAGGAGGTTGGTTTCGAAGCAGAAGACACACCGATCATGGTGGAAGCGATCCCGATGCCAAACGACAGCATTATGCTCATTATCACCCGCGTAGAAGAACCGGATGAATTAGACACACGCTTTTCCCGTTTCACACAGGAGCCGGAAGACGAAAGCAGCTTAGCTGCCATGACCAATGAACTGTTGGAAGGTGCCGATGAGATTTTAAGTCTTCTTAGCAACCCAGATATCTTGGAACAACTTACAAAACTTCCGGAAACTTCAGATCCAGCCGCACCGGCACCGATCACTCCAACTGTACCGATGGAAAATTCTAACAAGCCGGTTCCGCAGAATATGCGAATTTACCAGTTTGACACCCTCGATCTGGTATGCGCTGCTGCCAGACACACAGGACGCATGTTTACCGGAGAAAGCATACTTTACAAGAATCCACTCAATGGCAAATTCCATTTGATCCTCAAAAAGGGCTCCTGTGATGAGCTTGCATTCAGCAAGACTTGCAA
Source organism: Lachnospiraceae bacterium (assembly GCA_017556515.1). Classification (GTDB taxonomy): domain Bacteria; phylum Bacillota; class Clostridia; order Lachnospirales; family Lachnospiraceae; genus Pilosibacter. The sequence continues at coordinate 6,555 of JAFYOD010000068.1, read as the reverse complement.
CACACTCTCCGAATATGCAGCACGCTTGAAATACGATCCGGCAACAGAAGCCTATTATTCCGAACATTACGAACTCTTCGTAAAGAAAAATGCCCTTCAGGCACTTGTCAATCTTTAATAATTATGAAAAAAGTCGTCAACCACTCGGGTCGACGACTTTTTTCATTTAAACCATTGCTAAGATTAAGCCTCAGCGTTTGCAGAAGCCTCTTTGTTTGCAAAGAACTCGTTGATCGCTGCTACAAGCTTATCGCAATCGATGCCGTGTACTGCAGCTGCCTCTTCAAGAGACTCCATCTGAGAAGACGGACATCCTACACAGTGCATACCGGAAGCCATAAGAATATAAGCAACGTTGATATCTTTACGAAGCAGATCGCCCATTAACATATCCTTTGTTACCTGCATGATAAATTCCTCCTTACCAATCGTTCCAATTACTTTCGTAATCACATATAGATTGAGTATAATACTTTTCTTTCTTGTTGGCAAGGTACTTTTTTCTTTCCATTCTTTCGTTTCCATCTTTTCTGAAAAATACCACTTGAATATTTCACACGTCTGAGTTAGAATTATTATACAAAATTTACAAGGAGGAAACTAATCATGGCATTTGTTATTTCTGATTCTTGCGTATCCTGCGGTACATGTGCTGGTGCATGTCCGGTTGGTGCTATCGTTGAAGGCGATGGCAAGTATGTTATCGAGGCTGACTCTTGCGTATCCTGCGGTACATGTGCAGGTGCTTGCCCGGTTGGCGCTATCGAAGAGGCTTAATTTAAAACCTACATACAACAAAATGGCTGCCGTTATTTAACGACAGCTTTTTTGTTGCCTTTTTTACAAGATCAAGGAAGTATTAACTATGAATCAGACCATTACACGAGCTGTTTTGACTGTCAGTTTTGGCACCTCGGTCAAAGAAACTCGCGTCAAAACCATTGAATCCATCGAACATGCCATTCGTTCCCAATACCCTGATTGCATCCACGAGCGCGCATGGACCAGCCGAATTCTTCGAAATAAAGTCTTAGAATCCGAAGGTTTGCACATTCCAAGCATTCAGGAAGCGCTTACAAAATTAAAATCTAACAACATTTCAGAAGTATATATACAACCGACCTTCGTCACAGACGGAGGCGAATATCAAAAACTGATTCAAGAGGTAACAAAATTTCAAGATCAGTTTTCGTTACTCCGGATCGGAGCTCCGTTGATGAAATCCGAGGAAGACCTTGCACCGCTCGTTGCTGCGATCACCCAATCTTCTGCCTACCCACATCCACAATCTGATGAAATACTTCTGTTCATCGGCCACGGAACAACTTCTGGTGAAGATTTCCTATACGATCAACTGAACAAAGCACTGCAAACCTGCGGTACACCCAATCTGTTCCTCAAGACCATGAACTCCCTCTCCGCGATCGAAGATATTATCTCAATCGCTCGTAAACGTCGAATGAAAACCATCACGATCGCTCCGTTTATGATCGTTGCCGGCCGCCATGCCCTTCATGATCTGGCAAGCGATCATCCGGACTCCTGGAAATCCACTCTGAAACAGGCAGGTTTCACTGTTCATTGTAATATGACAGGACTAGGTGAAATTCCGGAAATCCAACAACTATTTCTTCATAGACTTGCTAAGACTGGTATCAACGATTAAAATTTGATACCGGTTTTTCCATATTTTCTCGTCTGGCCAAGCTTTAAAGGCAAGAAATTCATTTTCGCAGCTGCAGCCTCTGCCTTCCCTTTATTTTCTTTTTGATACATGCGAATGGTCTCATCTAACTGGCGAAACCTCTCCTCATCACGTTCATCTGCAACCCGCATCAAATAGTCCAATTCCTTCAAAACCTTATCATTGACCATTTTACTGATGTCCTGACTTAGCTTTTCATTGTTCTCCTCAATCGCCTGCCCAATCATCTGGATCATAAGACTTCGAAACTGCTCCGCTTTATCCTGCTCTTTTTCTACACATTCTTTTAACGCTGCCACAACATCCTCCTCCAACACATCCATGGGACTAACCATCTCAACTCCCGTCTCCATTGACTTCTCCAATGCCATTTTGATCGCCTTCAACTGGTATCCCTTTTCTTTTAATTCCTTCACCTGCCGAAAAATCCGGATATGCATATCCGTATAATACCTGTGCCCCATTTCATTTCTGGGAATCACCATCTCCAGCTCATCCTCCCAGTACCGAAGCACATGCGACGGCGCATCCACCTTTCGCGCAGCATCCGAGATCAAATAACATGCCTCTGACATGGTTGTCCTCATCCTTTCCATACGTTCTTACTTATAATATATGAGAGAGAGGTGGGGAATATGACTGAAATAAGTGTGGATTCAAGTTAGTAAAAATATAACAGCAATATTATGTAGAAAAACCATACTATCTCAAAAACGGTTGACTACCTTTGCTTCGATGCGATTTTATCCGACTGTAGTCGGTTGCAATAAGGTCGTTCGCGACCTTTGTACAGTCGAAAATCTTTCGAAGCGTAGTCGTCTAACCTATCATTTGAGGTAGTATGGTTTTTCTATCATATATTGTATATATTTTTTACTAAGCGAAATTTACTCGGTAATTTACTGGGCTTTAGGATGTTGTTTGAGAGGTTTCAAACTTCGATATTGGGACATTAAGATAAAAATGTGAGGAAACTGGACAGAAGAACCAATTATGCATAAAGATATCACATGATAGATGGTATCTATATATGAAAACAATGGATTTCTTGCACATAAAAGAGCTCAATTCCAAAAAGCTCACGCCAAATCATTCTATGCATTGGATTATCTAATATCCATTAACTTTAAAAATCAAAAGTCCCAGGATAAACAAGAATTTCCATCGAGAAATCTCCTGCCATCCTGGGACTCTTTTTTTAATAAGTTAACTTAGTTAAATCCACACTTTACTGCTCTTTCGCCAGATTCACGAATCGTGTCAGTTCTGGCTTCCATCCCAACGTTACGGTACCAATTGGACCGTTACGCTGTTTTGCAATAATGACTTCGGCTACGTTCGGTGTGTCAGTATCTTTATTATAATAATCATCACGATACAAGAACATAACTACGTCGGCATCCTGCTCGATCGCACCGGACTCACGAAGGTCCGAAAGCATCGGACGATGGTCGGTACGGGTTTCACATGCTCGGGAGAGCTGTGAAAGTGCAATAACCGGTGCATTGATCTCACGAGCCAGTGCCTTCAGAGAACGGGAAATCTCAGAGATTTCCTGCTGACGGTTTTCACCACTCTTGCCGCTGCCTGTCATTAACTGTAAGTAGTCGATCATTACCAGATCCAGACCATGCTCCAGCTTTACCTTACGGCATTTGGAACGAAGCTCCATGATCGAGATACCAGGGGTATCATCGATAACAAGCTTTGAATTACCGATCGTTCCGATACCTTCTACGACTGCATCCCAGTCCGCATCTGTTAATGTACCTGTTCGGAGTTTCTGAGAATCGACGTTGGACTCCATTGCCAACATACGGTTTACCAGCTGCTCCTTAGACATTTCCAGACTGAAGATCATCGTTGTCTTCTGCTTGCGGACACCAATGTAATCCGCAATGTTCAGAACGAACGCTGTTTTACCCATGGACGGACGGGCTGCGATCAGGATCAGATCGGACGGCTGCAGACCGGATAAACGATAATCCAGGTCAATAAATCCGGTTGGGATACCGGTTACCGTGGATTTTGATCTGGTTGCCTGCTCAATCTTATCCAAAACATTTAATGCAACCTGACGGATCGGAACAAAATCGCCGGATGTACGGCTCTGTAACAATCCGAAAATATCTTTCTCTGTTGTCGCCAGGATTGTCTCCAAACTATCCTTTCCTGCATAACAGGAATTGGCGATCTCTTCGTTGATCTTGATCAAGCGGCGCATAACCGCTTTTTCATGAACGATCGTCGCATAGGAGCGAACATTTGCTGAGGTCGGAACAGTTGCCAGGATGTCTCTAACGAAATCCAGGCTGCAGACCTCCGGCGGAACATCCTTCTCCTTCAGTCTGTCCTGAAGCGTTACCAGATCCACCGGTTTACCCTCATTGAACAGCTCCACCATAGTCTCAAACATGACACCATACTGGCGCTGATAAAAATCATCTCCGATCACAATTTCCGATGCAGCGATGATCGCGTCTCTATCCATCAGCATGGAACCGATGACTGACTGCTCTGCCTCGACGCTATGCGGCAGTACTCGTTTAATTAACGCTTCATCCATAACACTTAACGACCTCCCAATGGGATATTACTTCGCCTCAACAACCTTCACGCGGAGTACACCTGTTACATCCTTGTGTAATTTGATCGGAACCTCTGTCACACCAAGGCTTCTGATCGGCTCCGGAAGGATCATTTTCTTCTTATCGATCTCTAACTTCAACTGATCCGCTGCTGCCTTTGCGATTTCCTTTGTGGAAACAGAACCGAATGTTCTTCCGCCTTCTCCGGCTTTAATGGAAACTGTTACAGAAAGTTCTGCTAACTTCTCTGCAAGAGCCTTAGCTTCTGCAAGCTGATTTGCAGCCACTTTATCTGCATTCTGTTTCTGAAGCTTTAAGTCATTTAAGTTCTTTGCTGTTGCTTCAAGGCCAAGCTTTTTCGCAATAATATTTCTACCATAACCATCACTTACTTTTACGATCTGGCCCTTCTTACCAAGAGCCTTTACGTCCTCTAATAAAATAACTTCCACGTTAAATTTCCCCTTTCTCTATCATGGCAAGGATCACATCTTTGATCTTATCCTTTGCCTCTTCAATCGTCATATCCGTAAGCTGCGCTCCGGCTACGGTTCTATGACCGCCGCCGCCAAGTTCCTCCATCATGATCTGAACATTCACTTCATCAATGGAACGGGCGCTGACAAATATCTTACCGTTAAACGGTGTCAGAACTACTGACGCCTTAATACCTACAATACTGAGAAGCTCATTGGCTGCCTGTGCACCAACGACAGTCGGGCTTTCCACACCTTCTGCCGGACACACACTGATCGCAAACGCTTCTTCAAAAATTTCTGCCTCTCGAACGGCCTCTGCACGAGCCTTGTGATCCTCCATCGTATCGCGGAACAGCTTACGAACTCTTGTCACATCCGCACCGTTTCTTCTTAAGAACGCTGCCGCCTCAAAGGTACGTACACCTGCCTGTACCACAAAGTTCTGTGTATCGATTACCATACCTGCGTACATCGCATCCGCCTCTACGGATTTCAGTTTTACATTGTCGCCAACGTACTGTAAGATCTCCGCAACTAGCTCACTGGCTGAAGATGCATACGGCTCAACATAAGACAATGTCGCATTGGCGATCTTTTCATTGGACTGACGATGGTGGTCGATAACCACGATTGTCTTCACCATCTTAAGAAGCTGCGGCTCCTCTGTGATACTCGGACGGTTTACATCCACAACCACAAGAGCAGTGCCGTTATCTACCAGTTCCATCGCCTCATCGCTTGTAACGAACATATCGGCCGGATAATCCTGGCTCTTATCAAAACGATCATACATCGGTCGAACAGACGATGTAATATCGTTGATAACAATGTGTGCCTTCTTATTGAGAGACATCGCGATTCGGTACATACCGATCGCAGAACCAAAGGAGTCTGTATCTCCAATCTTATGACCCATGATGAGCAGTCGATCCTTAGATTCCAGAAGTTCTCGCATCGCATGTGCTTTAACACGCGCTTTTACTCGTGTTGTCTTCTCCAGCTGCTGGCTCTTTCCGCCAAAGTACTGGATCTTAGAACCATTCTTTACAACCGCCTGGTCTCCGCCGCGGCCGAGAGCCATATCGATCGCAGTACGCGCATATTCATAGTTCTGCACATAAGTATCGCCATTCATACCAATACCGATACTCAGTGTAACTGCCATTTCATTACCGATATTAACCGTCTTAACCTCTTCCAGAAGGCCGAATCGCTCTTCCTCCAGACGAGCCATATACTGCTGCTTGATGGCAAAGAAGTATTTATCCTTCTCCATCTTCTTCACAATACCGTTAATTCCGGAAATGTATTTATTGATCTTACGGTCAATGAGCGCCACTAAAAGAGAACGACGAACTTCCTCGACACTTTCAAGTGCTTCGTCATAGTTGTCCAGATAGATCAGACCTGCAACCATCTTCTGATCAGTAAATGCCTGAATATAGCCATGGAGTTCGGTCTCATCATAAAGATAAACTGCCAGGATCTGGTCCTCTTTATTTTCCTCATCCATGTTTTCAAGAAGTTCCTCATTGGCACCGATGTGAACGCGTTTTACACTGACACGATAGATCGCATCACCATAAGTGCTCTGCACTTCCATGGAATGCTCCATCTTCTTCAGCGATTCTACCGTGATCTCTTTGAATAAAGCTGTGAGACTGCGCTTTCCGGATTTCTCATCCTTCAAAACCGCCTTCAGTGCACGGTTCATCCAGAGAAATTTTCCATCTGTATCAGCGATTCCGTACGGCAGCTCCATAGATGCCAGCAGCTGCTTCTG
>JAFYOD010000067.1 GCA_017556515.1 Lachnospiraceae bacterium | reverse complement strand
TTTGTCTCAATATCCAGGTATGGATCTGTGTCTACATAACGAACACCGTAACCGCCGCCAAGGTCTAACAGCGGAGCTGTGTAGCCGAGTTTTTCTTTCATCTCAGCGATAAACTCCAACATAACAACAGCAGCTCTTTCGAAGATATCTTCCTCAAATACCTGAGAACCAACGTGGCAATGGAAGCCCATCAGCTCTACGTGCGGCTGATCTAATGTGAATTTTACGATCTCAGCTGCCTGGCCTGTTTCAATGGCAGTACCAAACTTGGAGTCGACTTTACCGGTTGCAACAGCCTCGTATGTGTGCGGATCGATGCCCGGTGTGAGACGGAGCAGAAGTTTCTGACGGATGCCTCTGCGTGCGGCTTCAGCTTCAACCGCTTTTACTTCTTCTTCGTTGTCTGCTACGAAATATCCAATACCGTTTTCAATTGCAAAGCGGATATCTTCATCTGTTTTGTTGTTGCTGTGGAAGTATGCCTGGGAGAGATCGAAACCAGCCATCTTTGCTGTGTAGATCTCGCCGGAGGAAACCACATCGATGCCCATGCCTTCTTCACGCATGATCTCATAGATACGTTTGAAGCAGCATGCTTTGGACGCATATAACGGCTGAGCGGACGGTCCGAAGTGCTTTTCGAATGCGTGCTTGTAAGCACGGCATTTCTCACGGATCTTGTCCTCATCCATCAAATAAAGTGGTGTGCCATACTGTGCAGCAAGTTTTGTTGTATCCTGTCCTGCAAAATGAAGGATACCGTTTTCTACTGTAATATTATTACAAATCATAACTATCTTTCCTTTGAATTAAGCTGTTTTCTTTGCAAGGGTTTTGTCTAACCAGTCTTTTCCGTCTACAAATCTGGAAACAATGTAAGTAACAACATAGTCACCGGCTGCATTGATCATCGTTGCCGGCGGATCAACCAGGTTACCGATCATAACCAGGATCGGGAATGCGATCTCTACCTGATTCGGGAAGAACAGGGAGCAGATAATGTATTCGCCAATGTAGCCTCCTCCCGGAACACCGGACATACCTACGGAAGATAATACAGCGACTAAAATGATCAGCGGGAGCTGGCTCCAATCCATCGGCATACCAAATACACCGAGAACGAAGGCGATCTTCAGTACGCAGGAGAAACAAGAACCGTCCATGTGCATAGTAGCACCGAGAGGGATTACCATTTCTGCTACGTCCTTGTTGATTCCTGTTGCTTTTGCCTCTTCTAAGTTTGTCGGGATCGTAGCAACGGAAGAACATGTTCCGAGAGATACGATCGCCGGTTTTGCAATGTGCGCCATCATGGTTTTGATACCATGTTTACCGCCTCCGAACCATGCAAATAACGGGAATGCAGTAAATACATAAACAAAGCAGAGAGGATAATATACGATCATCGCACGGGCATACGCTTCTGTGATTGCAGAACCATAATTGGCAACCAGGTCAGCGAAGATCGCGAAGAATGCGATCGGAGCATAGTATGTAATGATCTGAACGAATTTCAGCATTACTTCTGCGAGGGCTGACAGCCACTGTGCGATAATTCCATCCGGACCGCCGGACATATTTGTCGCAAAACCAAACAGGATGGAGAATACGATCAGCGGAAGCATCGCTTTACGGCTTAACAGACCGGAGAAGTCAGACGCAGTAAAGAAGTTTACGATCATCTCGGAGATCGTTGCATACTCACCCATTTCCTCGGATGGTAATGTTTCCCAAGCCACAAGAACCGGCGGGAAGAGTTTCATCAGTACGAACATGATCGCAGCTGCGATGGCACCTGTGATCACAAATGTAGCAACGGTTGTGCCCATGATCTTACCTGCACGGCTGCGACTTCTCATTCCGGCAACGGCACTGGCAATGGAAGCAAATACCAGCGGAACAACAACGCAGAACATCATGTTGATAAATACGGTTCCCAGCGGCTTTAGTTTCATTCCAAGGTCCGGGTTAAACCATCCTACGAGGCATCCTGCGACCATGGAACCAAGCATAATTGCCAGGAAGCGGTAGTTTTTCAAAATTGAACGCTTTTCCATAGCTTTCCTCCTAATGTTATATGAAGTTTTTAATAATTTTGGCAGTAAAATGCCGAACAAAGCCCATTATACTCTATTGGACTAAAGCTGTAAAGAATCATCTGTCAAGGATCCCTTCAATACCATGTTGGTCGGGCCTGTCAAATACAGATTTTTGATCACACCATCTTCTGTTTCTGCATCGATGATCAGTTCTCCGCCCTGCATCTGAACGTGGACATCTTTACCGCTTACCTGCCCTTTGAGTGTAAGGACTGTAACAACAGAACCGGTTCCGGTACCGCAGGCATAAGTGAAGTCTTCAACGCCACGCTCATAAGTACGTTCCTGAACGAGATCAGTCCCCTTGATCTCGTAGAAGTTCACGTTAGCTCCTTTTGGGAATGCCGGATTGTAACGAAGAGATCGTCCAAGGCTGAACAGTTTGTGGTGCGGATAGATTTCCAGATCCGGAATTTCCACAACCGCATGAGGAATCCCCGGATTACCAAGCTCCACGTAGGAGCATTTATACGGAGTATCATTTACATGGACGGTCATATCCAGTTTTACGATGGACGGATCATTGAGACGAACACGATAATGAAGTTTATCGATTCGTTCACCGGTTACGATACCAGCTGTTGTTTCGATCGTCTGGATCTCACCTGCAAGCCCGTTTTCATAACCATAACGGCAGATGCAGCGGGCACCATTTCCGCACATCTCACCCATAGAACCGTCTGAGTTGTAGAATAACATTTTAAAATCAGCATTTCCTTCAGCTTTTTCAACGACCATAAGACCGTCTGCACCAACGGAAAGGTGACGTTCACATACAGTTTTTGCGATTTCCGGCCATTTGGAATTCGGGATTTCGCCATTCATATTATTGATGATAATGAAATCATTTCCGGCGCCGTTCATTTTGCAAAATTCCATAATAAAATACCTCACTTTCTGGAATTGAGTGCTCTTAATATACCAGAAAACGAAAGGTAATGCCAGATAAAATAGGAAAATCGTTGAAATTTCTTGGCAGGATAGGTACAATAAGGGAACGAGAGGAGACGGGTGTTATGAAAAAAATCAAAAAATGGACATTAGGGATTTTGGCAGCATCCTCGGTTCTTTTGGCCGGCTGCGGAAATCGTACTGATATGATGGCAGTTGCACTAGTAAAGAGTGCAGATTCTATAGAAGAAACAACAACTGCGGCAGAAACAACAGAAGAGATCCGGATCGAGCTTGCAACAGAAGCAGTGAAGGAGACGGAACCGGAGACAACCGCTCCGCCGGAACCGGAAATTGAGGATATCACACTGTTATTTGCGGGAGATGTGTATCTGTCTCAGTATGTGCTTGGCGCATATGATAAGGCAGGCGGCATCCATGGCGTATTGGATGATGGGATCCGTGCAGAGATCGAAGCGGCAGATATTTTCATGGTAAACCAGGAGTTTCCGTTTACTGAACGTGGAACACAAGCTGCGGACAAGCAGTATACATTCCGCCTTCCGCAAAATCGTCTGCATTTGATGAATGAGATGGGAATCGATATTGTAACCTTGGCCAACAACCATATTCTGGATTTCGGTCCATATGGCATCACAGATAGTATTGCGGCGTTAAATGAGGCAGGCATCAAATATGTGGGGGCAGGCGAGGATCTGGAAGAGGCCAAGAAACTGGAGATCATCGAAGTCGGCGGACGTAAGATCGGTTTCCTTGGAACCTCCCGTGTATATATGGCGACCAGCTGGGCAGCCGGAGAAAATCATCCGGGTGTATTTTCTACTTATGATCCGACCCTTCCGATCGAGGAGATCAAGAAGGCAGATGAACTGGTAGACTATCTGGTGGTTTATGTGCACTGGGGAGTGGAGCGTGAAACAACTCCGAAGGAATACCAGCGCGTGATGGGCAGACAGTACATCGATGCAGGTGCAGATATCGTGATCGGAAGCCATCCGCATGTGCTGCAGCCGTTGGAATTTTATAATGACAAGCCGATCATGTTCAGCATGGGCAAT
>JAFYOD010000066.1 GCA_017556515.1 Lachnospiraceae bacterium | reverse complement strand
CGGGTTCCATCTGGTTTACTAAGGCTGCGAGTAAATATTCGCAGAAAGAAGAGTAATTCATAAAATACCTCCTAGATGTGTTATTAGATTTTTTAGAAATGTTAGTAAAAAGAAATGGTAGGGCTATTGTAAGGGATGGGAAGCAAAATTGCAACCGGAAAATAAAAAAGAATGTGCCAAGGCACATTCTCCGCGAAATTAAAAAATGCGTCTGATAGGAATCGAACCTACGCACGCGGCTCCGGAGGCCACTGCTCTATCCACTGAGCTACAGACGCATCTCTGTCATGATACACCATTTTAATATAACTTGCAAGTTCTTTATTTCGCAGAATTCGACGCCAAGGCATTGCTTTTTAATTCTCAGTTTGATAAAATGAACAAGAATTTAAAATAGGGGAAGTTTTGGGTTTTTGCCCGAAAATCCGTGTTAATGAGTGTAGATATTAATAGGAGAAAATCATGAACGTATCTGATTTTTATTTTGATTTACCGGAGGAGCTGATCGCTCAGGATCCGTTGGAGGACAGAGCGTCTTCCAGATTATTAGTATTAGATAAAGAGTCCGGAGAGACAAAACATCAGCATTTCCGTGACATTTTAAAGTATTTGAAAAAGGGTGACTGTCTGGTTATCAACAACACAAAAGTTATCCCGGCCCGTTTGTTCGGTACAAAGGTTGGAACTGATGCCAAGATTGAAGTTCTGCTTTTAAAGAGAAAATCTGACAATGTATGGGAGACTCTTGTAAAACCGGGCAAGAAGATGAAAGAGGGAGCGGAAGTATCCTTCGGCAATGGTTTATTAAAGGGTAAAGTTGTTGGTGTTGTGGATGAAGGCAACCGTCTCATTCAGTTCGAGTACGACGGTATTTTCGAGGAGATTCTGGACCAGCTTGGACAGATGCCGCTGCCGCCGTACATCACTCACCAGCTTCAGGATAAGAACCGTTACCAGACTGTTTATGCAAAACATGACGGTTCTGCAGCTGCACCGACAGCAGGTCTTCATTTTACAAAAGAATTATTAGCTGAGATCGAGGCCATGGGCGTTAAGATCGCGAACGTGACACTTCACGTTGGTCTTGGTACCTTCCGTCCGGTAAAAGTAGAGACTCTTGAAGAGCATCACATGCACTCGGAGTTCTACATTGTAGAAGAGGAAGAGGCAAAGAAGATCAACGACACGAAGAAAGAGGGCGGACGTGTAATCTGCGTCGGCACTACAAGCTGTCGTACACTGGAGTCTGCAACAGGAGAGGACGGTATCCTGAAAGCAGGAAGCGGCTGGACTCAGATCTTCATTTATCCGGGATATCAGTTCAAGATCCTGGACTGCCTGATCACAAACTTCCACCTTCCGGAGTCCACACTGGTTATGCTGGTGTCTGCGCTGGCAGGTAAAGAGCATGTGATGGCAGCATACGAGGAAGCTGTAAAGGAGAGATATCGCTTCTTCTCATTTGGAGACGCAATGTTCGTAACAAACGATACAACGGAGGCGTAATATGGCAGATGCAATTCGTTTAAATAAATATCTGGCAGATGCGGGTGTTTGCTCCAGACGTGAAGCGGACCGCCTGATCGAAGAGGGTAAAGTTTTAGTTGATGGCGTGGTTGCTGCGATGGGTACCAAAGTGGAACCGGGCCAGGAAGTGATCTGTGACGGTAAGAGAGTTGGCGAAAAAGAGGAATCCGTATTCTTGATCGTGAACAAGCCGAAGGGAATCGTATGTACTACATCCGATAAGGATCATGCTCCGAATATTGTAGATTTTATCAATTATCCGAAACGTGTATATCCGGTGGGACGTCTTGATAAAGACTCCGAGGGTCTGCTTCTTATGACCAACGAGGGTGATATTGTGAATAAGATCCTTCGTGGTGGAAATGATCATGAGAAGGAGTATGCGGTTGCGGTTAACAAGCCTGTAACAGAAGAATTCTTAAAGCAGATGCGTGCAGGTGTGTATATTGAGGATCTGGATGTGACAACAAAGCCGTGTCGTGCATGGCAGACCGGTTCTCATACATTCCACATCGTGCTGACACAGGGTCTGAACCGTCAGATCCGTCGTATGTGTCGTGCGCTGGATTATCATGTTATGAACTTAAAGCGTCTTCGTATCATGAATATCAAACTTGGTCACCTGGAAAGAGGTCAGTACCGTGAATTATTCCCGGATGAGGTGGAGAGCCTTAGAAAACTTCTGGAAGGATCCACAAATCTTCCGAAGAGTGAGCAGCTGAAACTGGCAGCCGAGAAAAAGGCAGCGGAAAAGGCAAAACGCCCGGCAGTTGAGAAAAAGGTCGAGAAGAAACCGGCAGAGAAACCGGTTCAGAAGAGACCGGAGGCATTTAAGGAAGGCAACAAAGTATACCGCACTGTTCCGAAATTCTATCCGAAGCCGGAGGATAAATAGATCATGAAGCAAAAATTAGAGAGAATGAAAGAACTTTCCGCAATTCTTTCTGAGGCAGCGAAAGCATATTATCAGGAAAGCCGCGAGATCATGAGCAACTTTGAGTATGATATGTTGTACGATGAACTGACAGCTTTGGAGGAGGAGACCGGAACGATCTTTGCCGGAAGTCCGACTCAGAAGGTTGGTTATGAGGTGCTCAGTGAACTTCCGAAGGAGCGCCATGAGCGTCCGATGCTTTCTTTAAACAAAACAAAAAGTGTGGATGAACTGAGGGAATGGCTTGGTTCTCAGAAAGGACTGCTGTCCTGGAAGATGGACGGTCTGACTGTGGTTCTCACATATGAGGATGGCAAGCTGGCCAAAGCCGTGACACGCGGCAATGGTGAGATCGGAGAGGTTATCACAGGTAATGCAAAGACCTTTGTAAATCTTCCGATGTCCATTCCGTACAAGGGCAGACTGATCCTGCGAGGAGAAGCGATCATCACATACGATGATTTTGAAAAACTCAATGCGACCATCGCAGATGAAAATGCCAAATACAAAAATCCGCGAAATCTTTGCAGTGGTTCTGTGAGACAGCTGAACAGCGAGATCACAGCGAGTCGAAATGTTCGTTTTATGGGCTTTGCCCTGGTGCAGGCGGAAGGTGTTGATTTTAACAATTCTAAAAAAGCGCAGGCACTCTGGCTGTCAGGACTTGGATTTGAAATGGTTGAGTCTGTAGAAGTGACTGCAGAGAACATTGCAGATGCCATCGCAGAGTTTGCGAAAAAAGTAGAGGATTACAACATTCCGTCCGACGGACTGGTATTGTTGTATGACGATATCGAATATGGTGCATCTCTCGGAAGAACAGCTAAGTTCCCGCGTGATTCCATTGCGTTCAAATGGGCGGATGAGTTACAGGAAACAACGCTTTCTTATATCGAGTGGAGTGCG
>JAFYOD010000065.1 GCA_017556515.1 Lachnospiraceae bacterium | reverse complement strand
GTTTGTCTTCGGTTTTGCTTTTAAGAATACTGCCGGTTTTCCGTCTGTTCCGAGCGGAGTGTAGTACGGACCAACCGGATCATCACCACGAACTGCGATCGGAGCCGGAATTTCTGTCATTGCATTTACCTTCTCTGCAACTGCCTCAGCAAATGCGGAAAGTTTTGCCCAGTCATCTGCGTCCGGTCTTCCTGCAGCAAGTTTCTCATTAAATACGTGCTCACACGCAACACCTGCACCTGCGATTGTGTGGAAACCATTATTCTCTAACTCATTGCGAAGCTCGATCAGACCATTGTCAAAGTTTCTGTTACCAAATGTAACAACCGGAACTGCCAGAGCGCCCTCTCCCTTAAAGTTGCTCTGTACGATCGGAAGCATTTTGTTCGGTACACGTCCTGCATATACCGGTGTTCCGAATACAACTAACTGATCTGCAGCAAACATCTTCGGCTCTGTACGATTCTCCGGAAGAGTAAAATCATATACCTCCATCGGTACACCAAGAGCAGCCGCGATCTTCTCTGCAACTCCGGTAACTACTTTCTCAGTTGTTCCAACTGCGCTGTAAAATACAGCTTTTACACATGAAATCTTCATGTTTCTTCCTCCCTTTGTCTATTCATTACGAATATGACCCTTTTTCACATTCAAATTAATAAGTTCTTCTGTAAATTCACCGATCTCCTGCGAGCCGAGATAATTCTTGCTCTGGCGTTTCATTACCTGTGACTTGCACACGTTATGTTCGATCCAGTCTCCTCCATCATTGGAGTTGTTTAACAACAAAGGCTGTAAATTGTCCATCACATGGGCAATCCTGGATTCCGGTGTTTCATACGCTTCAAACTCTTCAAAAAGTGCACGAAGCTCATCTCTCTGATCCTCCGGAAGCAATCCGAATATACGCTCTGCTGCCGCCTCTTCACGCTCTCGCTGTGTGGCAAGCCCAGCCTCATCGTATGCGTACGTATCGCCTGCATCGATCTCAACAATATCGTGGATCAAAGCCATCATCATGGCTTTTGCCAGATCAAACGGCTCATTGGAATATTCTTTTAACAGATAGATCATCATCGCCATATGCCAAGCATGTTCCGCATCATTTTCTCTTCGTCCATGATTAGTCAAATGTGTCTGGCGCAGGATATTCTTTTCCTTATCTGCTTCTAATATAAAATCAACCTGTTTTTGAAAACGTTCTAAATTCATCTTTGTCTCCGTCTTATTTCGATAAGAACTGAATAATCGTATCATAACTCTCTGCTCTGTGCGGGAATGTGCAATCGGTACATTCTTTTATCTTCTTCCCGTTAACCTCAATGTAACGATAATTTCCCGGACAATGTTCCAGACCGTACAGAGGACAGTAGCAAAACAGACAGTTGATCTCTTCCACACCTTTGTGGCAAGGATAATACTGACATTCTCGATTTTCAAAATAACGATATGAGTTCTTCATGATCTTCCTCTCAGATGCACATCGAATTAATCAATCTCGATCACCATACCAACTCCTGTTTCCACAACCGGAAGCTTTTCCATCATCCGTGCTCTTGCAAGCAGGGAAACACAGTGACATGGGTACAGTTTGTCGATCTTACAGCTTTCCAGATACGAGATGGTCTTAGCCAGCTGTTCATCGTCAGCAAACAGATGGAATCCGCCAAGCACTCCGAGTACACGTTCCTCATCGCAGACAAATTTTGCATAATCCACAATATTGCAGATTCCGCTGTGAGAACATCCGGTAATAACGAAAATACCATCGTCGCTCTTATACACAAGCGCAGTATCGTCCATATTGTAATCGTCCACCAGTCTGCCATCGTCTTCTGCTACACCGATCGGAGTCTGATTTTCAAAACCATTGGTACGCGGTATCTCACCCAGGAAAAACAGACGATCTGTCAGGCGCTTAATTCCCCTGGATGGTTTAAAATCTGCAATCTTCTTGATCTCATCACCTACAAAAGGAGGTCCGATATAAAGATCCTCGAAATATTTCTTCACAAAGCATCCCGGATGAGCGATCAGCTCTGTTTTGGACAGATCCATATGATCATTTAAAAACTGTAAACCCCTCGTATGATCGTTGTGACTATGAGAAATTGCGATACAGTCTACTGATTTCAGATCAATCCCCATCAGCTCTGCATTGCGGATCAGTACATCAGAATATCCTGTATCAAACAAGATCTTCTTTCCTTCACTCTCGATGTAATAACTGACCGCCGGTTCTCCGTAATAATATTGGTCAATGAATGTATTATTGTCCACTAAAATTGTTAATTTCATGGTCAATAACTCCTTTTATATATTAATAAAATACGATCGCTTTTCCTTTGCCGCGTGCAAGAAGCTTTGCATGTGCAGCCTGTACGTCTGCAAGAAGCTCTGCTTCATTTACACATGTTAACTTGCCATCATATTTCAGGAAGTTACCTTTTACCATAGTATATCTTGCGTTGCTTGCATCTGCACTGTAAAGAAGAGCTGTTAACGGATTGTATACCGGGAATGTATTTACTCTCTTAAGATCCCAGATAACCAGATCGGCTTCCACACCTACTTCTACTTTACCTGTGTTAAAGCCAAGAGCTCTGTGTCCATCCATTAAATGTTTCCAAATATAGCTGATTTCATATGTAGTCGGATCATTGCCAATGTATTTACCGATCAAAGCAAAGGTACGAGCCTGCTCTAAGATATCAAGTGTGTTGGAACTTGCACCACCGTCAGTACCGAAGGAGAAGTTCAGTTTTTCTCTGTTTCTGTAAATACCGCCATTGCCCATAGCAAGCTTCATGTAAGTTTTACCACAGAAACCAAACCAAGTATCTTTACCAAGATATTTCAGATCCTCATCCTCTACCCAAAGGCCGTGTGCCACAAGACAGTTGATATCAAAACATCCTGCTTCATAGCTTACCTGGAACGGAGTTTTTCCATGCGCCGCCATGCTCTGTCTTACCTGCTCCTCAGTCTCAGAAATATGAAGGTGGATACCTGCCTTATGTGCTTTTGCAGTGTTAACGATCTCAGTCAGATATGGCTCCGGACATGTGTACGGAGAATGTGGGCCGAAACGAACATGTACTCTGGAATCAAGACCATTATACTTATCTACCAGATCAGCAACTTCTGTCAGACGCTCAGTAACATTGCCGGCTAAACCGAAAATTGTCGGGGCAATATCCGCACGGATTCCAGTCTCATGAACGGCTTTCAATACCTGTTTTTCACCAAAATAGTGATCTGCAAAAGAAGTCACACCATGGCTGACCATTTCTGCAATGGCAAGTTTTGTTCCAAGATAAACATCTTCATCTGTCATCTTACTCTCGTACGGCCAGATAAGATCATTGAACCATTCCTCTGCAGATGCATCCTCTGCAATTCCCTTGAAAATATTCATCGCTGCATGGGCGTGCATATTAACCAAACCAGGAGTTACAACAAAATCTTTACATTCGATCGCTTCATTTGCTTCTGGAAGAATCATTCCATCCACGTAATCACTGATCGCTGTAATTACACCATCTGTAATCTCAATATTTTTGTGATTCTGAAGCTGTCCCTCTGCATCAATATAATTGGCGTTCCATAATAATGTATGAATCATAAATTATTTCCCCTTTCATTTACTGATATCTATCTGCGTCCACTACTGCTCGATTTCATACTGGAGCATTTCGTATTTTAATTTTGTTCCTTCTGCAATTCCATCCGGAAGAAGCGCTCTGGCAACCAGTTTTAATTCGCTGTCTGCTTCATCCGTTCTCTGTAAATGTGCATAATCGCCGTCAATACTAGCGACAATGTAAGTCATTGTACCAAACATAATGGACTCCTTTCATTCTGTATTAAGTGCTTATTATTAATATTCTACCAAACTACGCCTTGAGAAACAAGTACCGATATGTTATTCTATTACTAAGATACTACAGCCAAGTGTATCATTGTAGAAAGGAACGTAAGATTATGAATTTTAAAATGGTAACTTCTTGTCCGCAGAATGTGGATACAATCGTTCGTTACACAAAGTTTGATGCTGCTCCGACATTCTCTGATCCGGAGATCCAGGCAGCATTCGATGCTGCCCTCGGCGGAGATGACTTTGGTCTTGAACCGGGCACAGTAAAATCCTACCGCATGAAATTAGGTGATCGTTTCGTAAACCTGATCCTTGTTGGTTTTAACTGCAAACTCTACGAGAAAGCTCTTCCGATCTTCAGAAAAGCTAC
>JAFYOD010000064.1 GCA_017556515.1 Lachnospiraceae bacterium | reverse complement strand
CCACATAACGGGCTGCTGCGATCTCATCCATCTCCTGTTCCGGCCTCCATAAACCAATAAGAGCTCTTCCGGCCGCTTTCGCAGCCAAAAGAGCCCCTTTCTCGTCGGAAATCAAAACAGGGATCTCGCGGTCATCTACAATCGCGATCCTAATCTCCTGCATCGTCTTACCTCTAGCTATCTTATTTGCACTTCTCCGGTTCCGGATACTCTACGCCAAATGTCTCAGCTGTGATTGTCTTGATCTTCTGCTCTTTCATCGGGCAGTCTCTGAAATCTGTACGTACGCATGCGATCTTATTAACAACATCCATACCCTCGATAACCTGACCAAAACCTGCGTACTGGCCATCTAAGTATGTGGATGTCTCATGCATGATGAAGAACTGGGAACCTGCGGAGTTCGGAGCCATTGCACGTGCCATGGAAAGAACACCCGGTGTATGGGACAGTTCGTTTTTCACGCCGTTGTTTGCGAACTCACCTTTGATGTGGTAACCCGGGCCGCCTGTACCTGTGCCGTTCGGGCAGCCACCCTGGATCATAAAGCCTTTGATCACGCGGTGGAATGTAAGACCGTTGTAGAAGCCCTTGTTTACAAGGCTTAAGAAGTTATTTACTGTGATCGGAGCGATTTCCGGATAAAGTTCAGCTTTGATCACATCGCCGTTCATCATTTCAATTGTAATAATTGGATTCTGCATTTCAAAATCTCCTTTTCGTTGTAAATCATATGAGTCTTATTATAGCGGGAAGGAATAAGAATGTCTATAGAAAAGGGTTCTTTTCACCTATTACATATCCTCCTTATCCTGCACATCACAGTTTGATAAATAAGAATATCTGTGACGGCGCCGAACCTGCTCTGATCCATGACATCCAAGTATGTAACGTTCCGGAAGATATTCCAATGAGTAACATTCCATCGTTTTCTTTTCCGAATTTTCAACATATCGGGTAACCTTTTTATCTGTTACCACAATAAATCCGGCATCAAACGGAAATATCTGTCCATAGAATAATCCCGAATGCGAAACAGACATCGATTCTCCAGGAAGTTCGTACAACTGTTTCTGGTCTGCATCCCAATAAAAATAACCATCCTTACCCATGCCGCATCGATATTCTCCGTGCTCAAATATGGTTAATTCAATCTTGTTTGTCTGTTTGCCAAATCGTTTTGTCAGGCGATCGCAAAATCTGGTTAAAATATTGGAATCATTTGAACAAATATCTCTATAATCCCATTCTTCAAATATCTCCCGTTTCTGTTCCTCCCATGTTTTATCATGTTCATAAATCTGTTGTCGATTTCCGCTGTCTGTTCCACTTAATATGTCCTTCGGAAGGAAATCATAGCGGCAGATTGAACCTAACCCTGTCTGAATCTCACGTATAACCTTTTTTCTGCTCTCAGTTTTCAGGCACACCAGACGCCTCTCCGTCCAAAGGGCCGCCTGCTTTTCATGATATTCCAGCACATTTAATTCCAGGCTTTTTTTATCAGGTGAGAAGACCGCTGCTTCAATAGAATATCTCTTCGGTGCATACTCCCCTAATTCAAAGTCCTGAATCGGAGTCTTATACAGATCTAAATCTGTTATCTCATGGACTTTCTTTCCACTATTCAAGTCATAATACTGAATTTTATCTTTGCAGAAAGCAGCCAGCCGCATTGATACCGATTCCACATAAATTGCATCGATCCGTTCATCATCCAATTCAATAAAACTGTATCCAATACATGCAATAGATCCCTTCTCTTCTACACCGAAATGATATAGCACTTTGGTTTCTTGGTCCAGAATACTGATCCTGATCCTTTCCTGCTGCGGATGGATCCATACTTTCCTTGGCAATTTCTTATGCGATTCTTTCTGGACCCATTGCTTTATAACAGATCCATCTGATAACCTGAAAATCATTCCCGGATTTACTGCCGCATACTCTCCGCCGACAGACACATGTCTTATTGCAAAAAACTTCGCCAGCTTTCCTACATCTGGGATCGGAAGCACTTTTATAAATCGTATCGTCTGCAGATTCTCATCTGATTGATATAAATGATTTTCCGCCACAAAATAAACACTCTCTTTCGAAATTTGCACGTTTTCTGCTCTTTCAAATAATTCCGATTGACGTATTGTGTTTATTTCTCCTGTACTCACATTGATCCTTACTACACTTCCATCGTTCAAGATTGCCAGTACAGAATTTCGATAATCATCAACGGTACAACATCTCCATTCCGCATTCATATCAAACCAGATCATCTGGCCTGTATGAACCTGATAAATAACACCTCGATTCGAATAATGGATCAACATATGGTCCTTGTTCACAATAAAACATTTACCGTTTTTCAATGCCAGACCCCTCTGAATTTCTCTGTGCTCCTGCATCAACTGTTCGTCTTGTAATCGAACAGTTGTATGAATAACTTCTCCTAATTTTCCGGATTGTAAAATTACAAAGCTGTTTCCACACCATTTGCAGTCCAGCACATGTTGCCAGCCGGTTCCTCTTGTCTCTAATTTTGCTGAGTATGTTTTTCCTGTTTTACGATTGTAAAAATATATGTTTCTGCAGTGATCTTCCCATGGCTTGGCATCAAATTCAGTCGTCGTTTCCAACACCCCAATAATTTGTCCATCTTCACTATATATCGCACTTTCAATCGTGTCCCAATACCCCAGTGGACGGATCTCGTCGCCAAGTATTTCGCGTTCTTCCAAATGTGTTTTTAAGATGATATCCTTAGAAAGAAATAATTTCCGATTCGACATGACCAGACACCACGTTCCATCCGGATGCATGCGAATCGGCACACTCTCATCTATTCCAAAGCTGATCTCCGGTTTAAATTGTTCTTCAATAATATTGGTATCTGTAAGATTCGCATAAATCCCTTCTTCGCCACTGACATGGGAAAAAATAACATTTTTCACCGGACAGGTCTCCAACGAAATATAGGAAAGATCGATCCCGGAAAGATCTGCTCTCGTTCCGTATCTTCTACATGTACATAACATATCAAACAGGTTTTGTTCTAAAAATGGTGTTTTGTTCTTTCTTCTTACGAAGCTCTGAGATCTATCCGGATAAACACGACAAATTTCCAATATCACATCTACCAGCGAATCCCACTGCTCTGCACATTTCCATTGTTTCCCATTAAACCTAGGTATGGTACGATGCACACCAAGACACTCACCACAGAGCATCAGTACACTTTCCGGAAGTTTTTGCGAAGCAAAGTACTCCAATAAGTCATGCATTCGTTCATTCTCATCAGCGCTTATTTCTTTTTTATCGTATAGTTCTGCAATTTCATTAAACATTAATATAATCTGAACTGCAGCAAAATAGTCACGATAATATTGATGCTGAAAGAAATAACTGCCTTCACTCTCTTGCGCAAGGATTCCAAGATTCTCGCAAATATAACGTAGGATTTTCTCTGCGCCGGATTCCTTCATTCTTTTCAGTGCTTTATGAATGTCAAAATCATATTCATATCTTTTTGCTATATATTCCGCATTCTCCTCTTCCAGATAACGCTCTATCATACGCTCAGCTACATCTTTTTCGACAAAAAACTTCTGAAGATACATCATAGAATATCCGAACTTTGGAAGTAAAACGTCGACGAGAAGAGTTCTTGTTATTTCAAGAGAGAGCGCTTCTGTAAATTGCAGCTCCCGATACTTTTCTTCACCGAGCACACGCTCTGAATATGTTCGGGAACCATCCAAAGAACGTTTTTTTCCATGGAAATATGCTTGCAAGATTTCACCTGCACTGCTTATTTTTCCTTTTTCCTCGACTTGACAGAACATGTGGAAAAACAATGGTAATTTCAAGCATTTCCATAGATTGGAATCTCTATCAAGTGCCATTACTTTTCCATAGTCCTCATCTGTAATGGAACCGGAAGCTAATTCTTCCTTTAAACTACGCTTCACAGAATCGTCTGTCAGCCCGTTCACTTGTACGCGCTGCAGATTCGGTGCAGTGATCAGTCCTTCGTCATATCGGCTCGTAAGTACAATGCTGATATTTTCACCGTAATTTAAATACCAGTTAATGGCAGCTGCAAAGCATTGCTTTTCTTCATGATCAGAAAACGCCATCTCATTAAGACCATCCAGAAAAATAATATACCTTTTACCCTCTGGATCCGCACTCTCGATCTGCTTTCGGAGTGCCCCTGCGATCAGATCGTTACGGCTTACCATCTGTCCAGCACATCCATCGTAGATCCCGGCCATATATTGTTCTATAAACATCGGCCGTTCTTCTTCTCCTAACCAATATTTTTTCGAATCAACTCCGTATTCCGCATTCCACATCAAGATTCTGTTTAATTCAATATAAACCGGAATATCTGTCCCCTCAGTATTATACAAAAGATCCGCTGTATGAAACATAGTTGTCGTTTTTCCGACACCACCCGGGCCTATTGCATAAATCGATTTGCCTGACATGAATAGATCCAATAAGGCCTCCTCCTGCCCATTACTTCTTTTCGCAACAGGCAGCATTGTCTCCAGGATCCTGTATCGATTCTTCAATTTGTTACGATTTGATTCATACGCTTTTTTGAGACGCTTGCTCAGTTCTTCACCTGAAACCGTTGTTCCTTCGATCAGATCTATGATTTCTTGCAAGCGCCTTATAAACACCTCCATACTGCTGTCACGCTTCTGCTGCGTTTCCAATCCCCGTTGCAATAACTGCCCTATTTTGCTTATCACATTATCTGGTATTTCTTTTGGATTTTTTGCAAACGCAAGCCTCATATCGCCACTCATGGCAAACAGATCATGGTCCTTGATGTTCCGTTCCAGAATCTCCCACTCCGGATATCCCAAAATAGGATATCCATATTCTGTTTTTATCGGATTTCCTGTTAACAGATACCATAAACATGCAGCAACAGAGTATACATCCGCAGATTTTGTGATCTTTGTTCTTCTATCACCATAAAACTCTGGTGCAGAAAAACCATCCGTATGGAAAGCTATCTTCTTATTCAGGGAGCCAAACTTCACTTCTCCTCGCCAGTTCAACTCTGCCGCACAAGAAAAATCGATCAATCCAACCTGCAGCTCTTGTTCGATCATCGCCCAGTCGGCATACTCGTCCGTCACTTGATTGATAATACTGCCCGATACAAGTACATTTCCCATAGAGATATCGTTATGGCAGTATTCACCTGTCTCATGCAGTGTCTGAACCAGGCGGCTTAGAGAACGTATTATTTTTAGTTTTCCATAAAGACTTAATTTATTCTCACATTTCTCCACAAACTGCTTTAACGTCAATGAAGGCGGACACTGATAAAATAGGCCGTAGTAATTTCCTGTTGCGGAATCGATCACAACTTCCTTCATCGGATATATATCAGGGATTTTCTTATTAGCGATCTGATTTCCCAGTTCCTGCTCTTTGTACAATGCCTCTATCATCTCCTGATACAGACATTTTTCTGCAATTCCGTTTCCCTGAATGATCCCATCGTCTGTTCTGAAAATCCCATCACTGTCCGGAAATAATTCTTTCAGAAGAATTCGTACAGGCTCCTGACCTTCTACTAGTTCACGTCCGTAATATGTAAGGGCTGTGCCACCTTTTCCAACAACTTCTTCTATCTCAATGATTTTCCCATCTGTAAGAGTCAATTGAGTTCCCGGTTTTAAATATTCTCGACGATCGTTCAAGGTCTCACCTCCAAAATCTGCGTTTATTTTCATTATAAAATGGATTCCCATCCATGTCTACTAAAGTTCCGCGTATTCCTTTTTAACCGATCTTCCTCTTTTTAAAATGGAAGATCACCATCTGAAAACGTGTATTCTCGCAAAGTCATGGACCAGTTTCCTCTGTTTACCGGAATTCTGATAAAAACATTCTCAGCAAATAAATTCCCGTCTCCATACACCATTTCTTGTGTGATCGCACCATAATGGCATATCCATGCTTTATCTCGCTTATCCAGATTCACCATATACGGAAGCCCCTGATCCTCGATCAGCTTCGCGATCGGAAGGACTGCCTTGTGAAAAGGAAATTCTCTTTTGCAGGCCGATGAACATTCAATCTCGAACGGACTGATCTCCCGATTCTTGTATATCGGGATCTTGCCACTCTGGAGTCGGTTTCCAATTACCATTTCCTGGATCAAATTTACTTTTTTACAGTTAGGGCATTCACAATATTGATCATCTGTAAACATCTCTTGCTTACATTCCGGACAATATATAATTCTCCTTGCAAGTTCATGAAATAACAGCATCCATTCTTTCGGTTCCGGCCGTTTTTCCGGACACAGTGCCCCGGCCTCGAAGGCCTGACGGAACATCGTCTTCAGACTCTCCGGAAACATATTCCAGCGTTTCCACATTTCTCTGTAATGGCCCGTATTGGGCAGCACTCGATTTCGTCGTTTTTCAGAAAACGCAAATACCGGATCCATTCCGTGATACCAGTTATAATAGCTGGTATCATTGATCTCTTCGATCATTGCCTTTCCGTCATATGGATAATGGTGCATAAACATTTGAAAGATCACACTGGCCAGTGCAAAATTATCGCTGTACTGATCCGGATAACTTTGCTCAAGAACTAGTTCCGGAGCCATGCTCCCATACGTTCCACGAATTGCCACTTTTCCTTTTGCAGCCTCTTCTGCTTTACGGAGATTATCCGTATCAAACAGCATGACCAATCCCGTTTTCGGATGAAACGCAAAGTTATTTTCCGAAAGGTCCGGAAATATCCACCCCATTTCGTGGATAGAGTATATGATTTCAGCCAATCCATATCCAATTCTGCAGAGGATCGCCAGATTTGGAATACTGTCCGCATATTCGTCCCTTTTTGACAAATACTTCAGGAGATCCTTATATTCGACAAATCCGTCTGAGATTCGATTCATTATGTACCCAAACCGTCCGTCTTTGGTATAAAAGTACTTTTCCGGTTTGCAGATCGGCATATTATTCGGAAACTTCGCTTCAATGATCCTTTGTACCGCCTCTGCCGTTTCCGGTTTACTCTGATGAAAAATCTTTACTGCCTTGTCCGGGCCTTTTCCTCGTCCTCGCTTAATATAAACACTTCCTTGTTTTCCACTTCCTATCGGCTTTTCTACAAGTCGCAGTGTCTTTCCCGCAGTCCCGCTTTCCAGATCCAAAACCATAGTTTTTACGCGTTTCTCTTTTTCTCCTTCCATGGATACACCTCCTCTAGTCACGATCATTTACCGCAAAGAGAACTAAAGTCATATCATCCGGAGAGTAATAACGTATTTCATTTTCCATCCTGTCCTCCATTAGGTTCTGGACCGATTTTCGCTCCGTTTCATTTTCGGAATTCATATAAGCCTTCATCCATACTCGACAGAAATCGTTCAGAAAATGGTTTTCCGACAATGCTCCCGATGAAATCCCATCAGTTGCTGCCATTAAAACAAAATCTTTCAACTGTTTCTTTACTTCTTCATCCCGTTCTCCATCCATGATCAATACCTGAAATTTCTCCTCTGCATCATGCATACACATACTTTCGGTTCGATTGCTTCCGAATTCTTCATCCGGATTTCCCCGGATCAGTCGATGCACGTTCGGTTCCTGTTCAGAATGGTGCATGATCAGTAAATCTCCATCTCCGATCTGTGCGGCAACCAATAGATTTTTTTCAGGGATCACCAGGACTGTAAGCAATGTGCTTCCATAGTCCATTAAAATCCGCTGACAGTATTCCGTAAATGCCTGTGTGTTTTTGAAACGTTTTTTCAGATCCTGTTCCGGAAACCGATTGAGCGCATGTTCTATTACCCAATCTCTCCACACCGTTACTACTGTTTTAGGAAAACACTTAAAAATTATCGGATCCGGAGTTTTTTCATACTCATTGACTAAATCCATCATACACTCCACCGCTGCTTCTACTGCAAGTCGGGCCCCAAACTCAGAACTTCCGTGAAAAATAGGGTTCCCGTGGCCGTCTGCAACTGCAATGATCGTACCTTTCAGATTTCCTTTGTACTCTAGGATATCATCTTCAGAAAATTCATATATTTTATACGCATCCTGGCACGGAGCAAACGGTCGGCGGGTGTCAGCCGTTAAATGGCTGACACCTGTCTGTGAAATTGCAAATAATCGATCTCTCATGTTCTTGCTCTCCTTTCACTTTCCAATTCATCTCAACATTTATAAAAATGTTTTCTGAATCTTATCTTTCTCATCTACTACAGCTTTCGGGATCATAACTGCAGAACCGATCGCTCCTCCGAGTAAATCCTTCTGCTTTTCCAAATATTCGCCCAGAGTCTTACTTTCAACCTGTTCCGGTGTCACAGACATCTGACTCGCAGACAAGCTTGTCCAAAGAATTGCTTTTGCCAACTCCTCCAAGCTGTCTGCCGTCAGTAACACATCCTGGTTGCCGAATCTTCTCAGGACTGATTCATCAAAAGAATAGGTTCCGTCCTCTGTTCTTCCCCCGATCCCGATCGGTACTCGGATTGCTTTTTTATGAAGCGGATGCCCCATCAGGCACTCCAGTGCTTCATCCAGTTCAGACTCTTCAGAAGTACTGTAGCCATCCGAGATCAAAAGGTCGATTGGCGGGAGCAGACGGTACTGACCATCGATTTCATTTTTACTTAACTTGCAAAGTTCCTTGAACCCCTTTCCCATTTCTGTCATACCTGAGGCCTGAAGCGGTTCCCATCGGAATGTCTCTACCTGATAGTCTTCCATTCTTTTGACAAACTCTGCCTGGTTGGAAAACTTCACAACAGACACCAAAAGACGAACATTTTGTTCTTCACAAAATCCTCCGACAATCTCCACTGCATGCGCCAACGCGCTGTTTGCACACGAAATTTTTAATCCTCGCATGGAACCCGACACATCAATCGCGAAATTCAGCAGCAGTGTACGTTTTGCAAATCCTGCCATGTTTTCTTCATTCTTACTCATTTTTTCCATCATGTTCATTTGTTTTTCTCCTTTATCAAGTTATTCATTTCTGGCTGCATCCTTATTATCAAACTTCTCGTACTAACAAACTTCAAAAAATAGGGGAATGTACCTCATAGCAAGGTACATTCCCCTATTTTCATACTACTCTATTTACTTATATCGATATCAGAATCTCCACAAGCATCTATCGCTGTAAGCCAGGAAACCATTTTTTTACCAAGAAATTCTTTTGCTCTTGGAAATTCTTGCTGATATCTTTCCAAAACCACGATGATATATCCCCATTTTTCCAAGATTCCCTGCACCTTTTTTGATTTCCTGATCTGACGTTCCGGAAACCAGCAGCTGCAAAAATGCACAAACTCGTTTAACAAAACTTCTCTTTCCTGAATATTTGCTTTCATCACACCTGACCATTTCAGATTCTTATTACTCTTTTCGGCCCGTTTCCTTACCTTTTCCTCCTCTTTCTGTTCCCATTCATCCAGTTCCGCTAAAATGTACTCCGAAATCTCTTCACAATAGGAACTACAAAACTCAAATCCGTCCTCATCTCCGGTAATCCAGATGTTATCCAATTGCATATTTTTCGGAAGCTTCAGCTCGCGGATCCATTTCCTGGCTTCTTTATGAAACAAAGCCTCTGTCAGTTTGTTCAGTTTCTCTTCCAACTGCAGAGTCCGAACTCCCTGTTCCCAAATATTTAATTGAATATTGAACTCGTGACTTGCATGATTTACATTGATGTCATAATATTTCAAAACTGCCAGCACTGAAGCCCACTGTTCTAAAATATATCGAGCTTCAATGACAGGAAATGGCTGATTCATAAATGAACTTTGTTTCACAATCTTTACAAACTGATCCATAAGCTTTTGGGTTTCAGCCTCGGATGTCTTTATCAGCTCCTTCTCTTCTCTTTCTTTCAGCAGATCTTCCAAATTTTTCAGAACCATGTTTAAATACGGTTCCGCCAGCTTATACTGCTTATTTTTACCTGAACAGTTTACGTTTTCTGGACTGGCAAACCGGATCACTTCACTGATCAAAGTCTCACTCGGCATACAATAGGCGAATGAAAACAATAACTTTATGCCATCCTTTGTGAATATCTGTTTCATCATACGGTACAATCCTGATACCACACACAGCCAATCCGTCTGTTCCTTAACACCAGTTTTGTTTGTGCGTATTTTGTCTTCCGGTGCTTTAAAATCGTCTGTGTAAGGGCCGTAAAATAAGAGTTTGCGAATCTCTTCCAATTCATCTGCATCGCCATTTTCAGTTTTTTGCAGAATTGTTAAAAAATCTGCCATACGGATCATCTCGATCGCAGATAGCCTCTTTATTTCCATCTGCTCATCAACGACACTGTTCCACCACTGCTTCAGTTTCTCTGCCCAAAGTTTCGCAGTAGCTCTCGTCTGATCATTCTTGTACCACTTGGCATCTGTAATCTCCGGTGATAATTCGATTCGCATTTCTTTCGGGACTTCCAAAAGCTTATTGCTAAGCCTATTGATTATTTTTTTCCTATCATCTGGCGTTTTTCCATTTATATCAGAATTAACAATACTGGATTTCACAGAATCATACAAACAAGCCAGCAGATCCACATACGAAAGTATCGAATATACCAAGGCTTCTTCTCGATTCAGCAACTGAAATTCAGCATTTCCTGTTAACTCCAATGCTTCATTCATCGCATTTAAATCTTCAACACCAGCTGCCAGAGCTTTTTTTAATACGTTCTTACGTCCAAATTCTGATAAAAAATTCTTTGGCTTCTTCTTTTCCTCCGAATCTTCCAACACCCCATAACACCAGGCATGATATGCAGAAAACATTTGAGATAATCCGGATGAATTGCCTCGATCTACAACGGTCTCCGCCCCTACATCCTGTCTGCGGATCGGTTTCAAAAGCTTTGAAATCCTTGTAAATATATCTGTATATTTTTCCAGAATTTTTCGTATCTCATCTCCATTGTAAGCAATAGAAAGGCATTTCCCACTCAAATCTAAAATCGCCATCTCTTCTAAAGCATTCATAACGTCTTCGATCTTATAAGCGATATCATCTTTGGCTGACACCAGTTTCTGCTGATCCAAAGCCTTTCCTGCATTTCCGGTAAATAGCTGTACCAAATCTGAAAACTGTCTCCAATACATATCACCAAGATGTGTCCATGATTTCTCCTTAAAAATCTCAAAACACTCAGCAAATGGTTCTTGTGTTGTACATGCCAAACGACTTAACTCGGACCATGCAAATTGTGTTCCTTTCTCCACTCTTGTATTTTCATTATAGTATCGGATTTCTTGGAACACTTGTTCGTGACCTTTGATCACCTTAAAATCCGGTGGATTGGTTATTCTTTCAACCTTTTTTTCAATATGCCTGATTAAAGGCGTTATTCTCTTCAAAGCTTCCGCATTATTCTTTTTAAACAAGCCATTCTCTTCATGCATTATTTTATTTAGAATTTCGCTGCAATGCACCAGGCTTTCAGCTTCATTCTTTAGAGCATCCGACTGTTTGCATTTGTTTCTTGTCGATACTATGAGGTCCTGCATTTTTGATATAAGCCAAACACCATATTCTTGATAATAAGAACATGCTTCTTTATAAGAAATCTTTCGTTCATGTTTTTCGTTCCACAACATGATCCAGCGAAATACACATTCTTTAAAATCTAATGCGTAAAGAGGCCGTACGTCGGAACTTCCATTTACCAGACACATCTCTTCCAAAAACTGATCACTTTCTTCTACAGTGAAACCCATGATGAATAAAAAGTACAGTACGATATCCCTTTCCCCACACAAATAAGATTTGTCTTGCAGATTCGGAAAAGACCTCTTATTCCACCAATTATATACTGTCTTCTTCCACATCGTATAGATGCTCTTCTTATCTGTCTGATATGTTCCGTCTTCACATGCGACAACAGGGAGATGCCACTCATCTCCCTGTGTCCATTTCTCCAGCTCATCGCAATAACTTGCCAGACATTGCGCTACATAATCTATGTAATCTTCGACTTTCGGGTTCACGGGCTGTCCATTTTCATCTATTTTCGCAATCCACTGCAGTTTCTGCTCTATCACCCACGAAAACACATTTTTCGGAGTCTTATTATCTAATTCTTCCAGACAATCTTTTATATACTCGTATGAGTCCTTTAATCGCCCATCTGCCCTACATGACAAATCGCTTATTTTTTTTTCTCTCGTTCGTTGATATTCCATATCCGGATTCGTTCTTCCCATATTCATGTACCTCCTACTCGTGCCTCTTGAATATTATTATAAATTCTTTTTTTCTTACTGTCCACGTTTCATCATTTAGGTCTCAATATTTCGATCAGTTTTCACCTCATCCGGAAACGAGATCTGCTTCACATATCTTCCCGGGATCTTCTTATAGCAAACAAACTCATTCTTCCCCCTCATTACATAATTGTAAAAAGCCTCCTCCGGGAAATAACCGGTACAATTGTTTTGTTTCATCATAGTTCTTATTCTCTTTACGTTTCGTTCGACCCATCTGTCCATTTTACGAAGTGACTTCGGTAATCGCACTTCCAATAAAACCAGGTTTTCTTTTCCATAAACTCTTGCCATCCAATGATCAACAAAATACCAAAAATCTTCATCCAGCTGTGTGAACAAATACACTGCCTTATGAGTCTCCGGCGTCCATATGAGTTCTGCAACATAGCTGCTCATATATCCGATATCCGGCTTTAATCCTTTGAATTTAATTTTCTCCCAGTTTTTTTTCGTTGTCACATGATATAATTTCTTCATAAGTTAATACCTCCATTTTTATTTTTATACTTAAAAATTAGCAAATGGATTTGATGCAAACTTCAAAAAAAAGAGGGAAATTTTATTTGTGAACATATTATGAACATGTGCCGCTTTTTCGCCTGATATTGTTCACAAAATGGTTACACAATCCTCACATTTTCTCCATCTTTCCCGGCTATGATATAACCATAAAGAAAAGCATTAGCTGCAACACATATATGCTTACAAGATTTTTTTCATAATACTCGAGCTGGTAATTTTGGGTTACCAGCTCTCCTCCCTTTTCGATACATATTTTGACAAAAAAAAGAAGGAAGTACTGTTTATCTACAGTATTTCCTTCTTTTTTTGAATATTGCTTTTGGGAGAAATGCTATATAAAAGATGTATAAATTTTTTTCAGAAAAGGAGAAATCATTATGAAGAAAAGATTCAAGAAAACTTATGCAGCGTTCTTATTAGCATGCGCGATGACTGCCCCGCTCGCTCACTCCGGTATTGCCTCATTTCCGGCTTATGCTGCAACCACAACTGCCTTTGATATCCTTAATAACTCAACTTATGCAAAGGTTTTCGGTTATTCCACCCCTGGAAGAACCATTCCTTATACGGACAAGAACTTAACCACAAGGGGTACCGTTTCTTACGGAGCTTCTCCGTACTCTTACATTGACAACAGCAAGGATGAGATCTATCTTATCGACGTTGGTACTACAAACGGAAACACTTGGGCCTACGTTTCCTATCCGAGCAGTGGCGGAAAACGTGTTTACGCTTATGTTTATCTCAATGCTCTTAGCGAAAACAACAGTGATCATGCAAAAAGAACCAGTACCGGAAAATTTTATTGCTCCCCCCATGTGAATTCAGATAAATCATCAAAATATTATGTGGTTAAAGGAGATACCGTTTATCTGCTTGCTACTCATGGCAATAAGTATCAGATCATGTATAATGCAGGAAGCGGATACCGCATTGCATTTTGCGATAAGGCTGATTATGAAAAATACTGTAAATCATCCTCTCCTATTAATGCGCTTGACACCACTATAAAATCCGTAACCACCTCTGCTCTGGAATCAAAATTAGGACAAACCATCGCTTCAATCCTAGACGGTACTGCTTTTACAAAGTTCTATAACACTCTTTACAACATTTCTGCAAAGGGCGGATTCATTGGAGAATGTACCTGGTATGCATACGGAAGATTCTATGAAAAGTGTGGTATCCTGCTAAAACAGGCTCGCAATGCGAAATACTGGCTCGAAGATAATCGCAACGATTCTCGAGTTCGCGTATTAGACGGAGCTGATAAAATCCAATCAAACTCTATCGCAGTACGCACTAGCGGAAAATACGGTCATGTGATGTTTATCGAAGATGTAACCTATCATGCAAATGGTTCTCCGGCATATGTATACTTTACGGAATGTAATTCCGATGGCAATAGCAGATATGATGCCGGAAAGGATTGCATCCTTAAGAAACTTTCGTATGAAAATTTCGTATCTCAGAAAAATCCGGCTGGATACATTGTTGCCAGATAGGTCTTTTCATCTTTTCCCGGGGCTGCAGGATCCGCATGGACCTGCAGCTCTGCCTTTCTAAAATACTTTCTATTTCTACCCAAATATGCTATACTTAACCTGAATAAAACCGACATTTTTAATGTAGACGAAACGATCACTATTTTATATTGAAAGGGCGTATGAAACATGAAACCGATTATTTTAATTACAGGCGGTTCTGCAACTGCGGCAAACGGAACACCGCAGTGGTCCATTAACCGAAATTATGCGGAAATGATCGCAAAGGCAGGCGGTATCCCGATCCTTGCGATCAATGATGATGTGATCGCAGAGTATGCAGAGATTGCAGACGGTCTCTTACTCAGCGGCGGAAAGGACGTTGCAACTCACCTCTACGGCCAGGAACAGAAATTTGACAATATCTTTGTTGACGAAGCTCGTGACATTCAGGAATGGAAACTTCTGGATGCATTCGTTCCGACTAAGAAACCGATCTTCGGTATCTGTCGTGGTGTTCAGGTTATGAATGCATATTTTGGCGGCACTCTGGTTCAGGATATCCCGGCGCAGCTTGGAGGCGAACATTCTAAGGGCGTGAATCATGAGATCGAGATCAAAAAAGACTCCATTCTCGGCCAGTTATTTGGTGAATCCATGCTGATCAACAGCTACCACCATCAGGGTCTGGAGGAGATCGCAGAAGGCTTTGTTGCAACCGCATGGGCCGATGCCGGTGGAAATAAGCTTGTGGAAGCGCTCGAGCATGAATCTCTTCCGTACTGGGCTGTACAGTGGCATCCGGAACGTATGAGCGGTCCGGTAACAAATCCGGTTGAGTGTAAAGATTCCTTCCCGATCTTCGAATACTTTATCAATCAGTGTAAAAAATAATTTTTATTTTAATTTTATAGGAGAATCACTATGCAGTATGTAACACTTGGAAAAACAGGTCTCACTATTTCCCGTCTTGGTTTCGGTGGTATTCCGATCCAGAGAGTAGACGCAGCTACAACAACAGAGCTTGTAAAAGCAATGGCTGAAAAAGGGATCAACTACATTGATACAGCAAGAGGCTATACAGTCAGCGAAAGCTACCTTGGCGAAGCATTAGTAGGCCTTCGTGACAAATTTGTCCTTGCTACAAAATCCATGTCCCGTACAAAAGAGGCTATGGAAAAAGATATCGAGATCAGCTTAGGCAATCTTCGTACCGATTATATCGACCTTTATCAGGTACATAATCCGCAGTTAAAGGATCTTGATACTGTAACAGCTCCGGGCGGTGCTTTAGAAGCACTCATGGAAGCAAAAGAAGCCGGAAAGATCGGTCACATTGGCGTGACAGCTCACTCCGTAGAAGTTTTCGAAAAGGCTCTTTCCTATCCGTGGGTAGAGACTATCATGTTCCCGTACAACATCGTTGAAAATCAGGGCGAAGAACTCATTGCAAAATGTAAAG
Source organism: Lachnospiraceae bacterium (assembly GCA_017556515.1). Classification (GTDB taxonomy): domain Bacteria; phylum Bacillota; class Clostridia; order Lachnospirales; family Lachnospiraceae; genus Pilosibacter. The sequence goes on along the minus strand of JAFYOD010000064.1, from coordinate 6,020 downwards.
AGCAGAACGTTGGCTTCATCGCTATGAAACCGTTAGCAGGCGGTGCGATCGAAGATGGTTCTGTTGCAGTTCGTTATATCTGCTCCAACCCGAACGTAACTGTTGTTATCCCGGGTATGTACGATCTGAAAGAGATCGATCAGAACTTCGAGGCAGCTTCCAACGAAGCTCCGCTGACAGAGGAAGAGCTTGCTAAGATCGCTGAAGTAAAGAAACAGCTCAGCGGTAACTTCTGCCGTCGTTGTAACTACTGTGCTCCGTGCACTGTTGGCATCAACATTCCGGGCGTATTCTTATTCCAGGGCTATTTAGACCGTTACGGCCTTGGCGATTGGGCAAAAGACCGTTACGCTGCTATGCCGGTTAAGGCAGGTGCCTGCGTAGGCTGTGGCGTTTGTGAAACACGTTGTCCGTACAACCTTCCGATCCGTGATATGTTAAAAGTTGCAGCGGAGAAATTCGGCGCATAATTAATAAAATAAAAACTCGTCCATGGAAATCGCTGCAGCGAAATCTCTGGACGAGTTTTTTATTATCTTTAAATTATTTATCTCCCGGTTTCTGCGGACGCTCTGTATCCTCTGCGGAAATCTGCGGACCGTTTGCCTCAACCTCCGGTAACGGAAGATCGATGGCGTCTCCTGCTTTGTAGCTCTTATCAACTACTACAGTTCCATCTTCTGTTGCGATCTGTACCTCTAATGCAAACTGCTCCCAAACAGTACCGAATGTATCTGCTTTGGAGAATTCAAATTCTGTTGTCTGTACAGCAAGGATATCATTGAATACCTTTACCATCTCAGTTGCATATGCAAGCGCTTCCTCTTCTGTTGTGCCATTGGAAAGGATCCACATGAGCTTTACAGTCTTCTCTTCTTCGCTGCAGTTATAGGACATAGCTACGCTCAGCGGATACATATCTGTATCTGTAAAGAGTTCACCTGCATCAGAATCTACCTGATCCCAGTCAAACATGGTTTCCGGCTCTACCGGTCCATCCTCTACTAACTGGATCTTTTCGATCTCACGGTCTTCCATCTCTTTGCCGTCAATATTAACTGTACTCTGACCCTGCTGGATCGGTGCGCCTGCTGTAAGGCTGCTCTGAGTACAACCGCTCAGTGCTAATACACAAAGAGACAGCAGTGCCATTCTCTTTAATAATTTCATAATTACTTCCTCCTATAAAACGTTCATTTTCGGGACACGACGTATTATATACGATTCATTTTCGTTTTGGTACCCCTTTTCGCAAATTATCACAAAATATTCATGAAGTTGTAAACTTCTACCTTTTTTCTTCCAGATTCTTTGTATCCTTTACGATATAGATCGGACGATCTTTCATCTCTGCAAATAAGATCGCAATATATTCACCAATAATACCCACGATCACAAACAGCATCGCGAACATGAAAGAGATTAGTACTACGATCGTCGCATAACCGCTCGGTGTTCCATAATGGAACCATGTCCAAATGGTGTAGAGCATCATGATCATACCAAAGAATGCAACCGCACCGCCGGAATAAATACCAAGTTTTAATGGCAAATCGGAAAAACATAAGATCGTATTGATCGAGAATTTGAACAGACTCTTGATACTATACTTACTCTCTCCTGCAAAACGAGGTCTTGCTTCATATTCTAAAACCGTTTTTTCAAAACCTACACTCTGCACGTATCCTCTGAGAAAACGAACTTTCTCACGATAATTGTTTCGTAAAACGTCTGCAGCTGCACGGTTCATTGCGAAAAAGTCGGAAGCATTCGGCTGAAATTTCACATCAGAAAGAAAATTGATCAACGCATAAAAACCGGCAGATGTGATATTTTTGATCAGGCCGGCAGATTTGTTGCGGGTGCGCGCCATACTGATGACCTCATATCCCTCTTCAAACTTCGCGATGATCTGAGGAATGCACTCCGGCGGATGCTGAAGATCCGCATCCATACAGACAATCCCGTCTCCATTTGCATGATCAATGCCTGCGATCATGGCTGCCTCGTGGCCAAAATTTCTTGAAAAATTTACAACTTTTACTTTTGGATCCTGCTCCGCCAGTTCACGGAGGATCTGCAGGGATTTGTCACGGCTTCCGTCATTAACAAACAGAAGCTCGTAATCCCATTCTTCAGGCAGTGTGTTCAGCACCGCCCCTGTTTCCTGATAAAACTCCCTGAGTACCAGTTCTTCGTTATAAACAGATACTACAACGGAAATTAACTTACTCATAAATGATTATCTCCATGTCAGAATGGTCCGGAACCTGTTTCTCTACCGGCGGGAGCTTCATATAGTCACCGTATACCTGCACAAGGTAATGCTCCCAGCCCTCCGGAATGTAGAATTCTTCCGTTTCAAACGGAACTGTCTTCACGTTGTCATGCTCTTCTTTTTTCATTTCCACATGCAGATAGTTCGGCGGATAGTTTGAAAAGAAATAAAGGGAAGTATTTGCCTTCGCGTCTTTTACACAAAGCCATTTCCAGATCTTATATGTGATCTTAAACGGGATCAGCTTACCAATATTGGAAAGTACTCCAACGAAGACTTTCATGATTCCCTGATAATCGGAATATTTGATCTCGTAACGATGACCAAGAGCCAGTCCATAAACGATGCAGTGCATCAGTTTGGTCAGTGGCTTGGAAATTTTTCCTTCCGGAAGTGCATCCAGAACAAAAATATCTACCCAAAGTTTGGTCAATTTATCATCGTAAAATTCCATCTGCTTGGAATCCACACGCTTCTGACTCTTGTCATACATGACTCTGGATACGAAATCATAAAATGCTTTGCCATGATTGTAAGAATCCGGTTCTACGAATGTCATGCCTTCCGGAAGTTCACGACGCACAACCTTCAGGAATTTTTCGTAGTTTGCTCTGGTCATGACAATGTCTGCGTCATCGTCCCACGGGATGAATCCGCCGTGACGAATGGCACCCAACAGAGTTCCTGCATCCAACGCATATTTAATCTTATATTTGCGGCAGATCTGGTCCACTTCTTTCAGAAGTTTCAAATTTACCGCATGGACCTTGGAAAGGTCATAAGTTTTTGTCTCGTTCTCTACGCTCACTGCTCAAGTCCCTCTTTGATCACTTTCGCCATATAGTCGATCTTCTCATCAGTCATTCCCGGATAAACTCCTACCCAGAATGTATCCGCGAGAATTCTTTCTGTATCATTCAGTTCGCCAACCACACGGAATCCTTCTCCGCTTGAGCGCATCTCATCAAAACACGGATGTTTGATCAGATTGCCGGCAAACAGCATTCTTGTCTGAACGCCTTTGCTCTCCACGTACTGAACCACTTTATTTCTGTCTACGCCTTCTTTACATGTGAGAAGGAAACCGAACCAGCTCGGTCTGGAATTCTCTGCCGGTTCCGGAAGGATGAGTTTATCCTGTACATCGGATAATGCAGCTTTCAGACGGTCGAAATTGTGACGTCTTCTCTCTACGAAGGACGGGAACTTATCAAGCTGTGCACAGCCGATCGCAGCCTGCATATCTGTTGCTTTTAAGTTATATCCGAAATGAGAGTATACATATTTGTGATCGTAACCTAACGGAAGTTCTCCGTACTGTCTGTCGAAACGGTGCTTGCAAAGGTTGTCCTGACCGGACGGGCATACACAGTCACGGCCCCAGTCACGGAAGGAACGGATCAGCTTGTTCAGCAGCGGGTTGTTTGTATATACAGCACCACCCTCGCCCATGGTCATGTGATGCGGCGGATAGAAGCTGGAAGTTCCGATATCACCAATGGTTCCTGTGAACTTCTCTTCTCCATTAATCGTATATTTGCTGCCAAGGGCATCACAGTTGTCCTCAACCAGCCATAAGTTGTGCTTGTCACAGAACGCTTTTACAGTCTGAAGATCAAACGGATTGCCCAGTGTATGAGCGATCATAACTGCTTTTGTTTTCTCAGAAAGAGCCGCCTCTAACATAGTAACGTCGATGTTGTACTGCGGGATCTTTACATCCACAAACACCGGAACTGCACCGTACTGGATTGCCGGAGCAACGGTTGTCGGGAAACCACAAGCAACCGTAATAATCTCGTCTCCGCGTTTTACTCTGCGGTCTCCGAGAAGCGGAGAAGTCAGGGCCATAAATGCCACCAGGTTTGCAGAAGAACCGGAGTTTACAAGAGAGCAGTATTTTACCTGAAGGTAATCTGCCAACTTCTGCTCAAATTCATCTGTGTAGCGGCCGGATGTAAGCCAGAACTCTAAGGAACTGTCCACCAGATTCACCATTTCATCTTTATCATAAACACGGGATGCGTACGGAATACGGTCACCCTCTTTGAATTCCTTTTTCTGATTGTGGAATCTCTCTGCATATTCGGCAACCATGGAGAGAATTTCTTCTCTTGCCTGGGCCTCAGTTTTATTTTCAAACATGTCTATTTCCTCCAAATTATGCAAACATCTCTGCGATCTGCTTGTCCATGACTGCGACCACGTCTTCGCCTGCCGCATACGCTTTATACCACTCAGCAGTCAACTCGATGGCCTCTTTTACACCGTACTGTGGTTTCCAGCCAAATGTCATTTTCAGTTTAGAACAATCCAATTTCAGGAAGTTAGCCTCGTGTGGACCACCATCACTCTTGTTGATCCACTGCAGACCATCGCCCCAGGCTTCACAAACCATATCCACCAGGTTTCCGGTTGTCACACAGTCTTTATCATCCGGTCCAACGTTATAGTAGCCTGCCAGCGCGCCATTTTCCAGCTGCGCTTTTGCGATCATCAGATAGGCTGCCAACGGCTCTAATACATGCTGGTACGGTCTTGTAGAATGCGGATTACGAACTACGATCGCTTCTTTTTTCATGGCTGCACGCATACAGTCCGGAACAATACGGTCGTTGGCAAAATCACCACCGCCGATCACATTACCTGCACGGCTTGTAGAGATCGCACAGTGACCATCTGCAAAGAAGGATTTCTGATAGCTGTGTGTTACCAGTTCGGAACAGGATTTGCTGTTGGAGTATGGATCATAACCGTCCAGACGGTCATTCTCTCTGTAGCCGTACTCCCATTCCATATTTTCATATACCTTATCTGTCGTTACGTTAAGGAAAGACTTTACACACGGGAACAGTCTCACACATTCCAGAATGTTTACAGTTCCCATTACGTTTGTCTCGTAAGTATAGACCGGGTCCTTATAAGAATCACGAACGATCGGCTGTGCTGCCAGGTGAAGCACGATCTCCGGCTCTGTCTCTGCAAACACTTCTTTCATATGCGCCAGATCACGGATGTCTCCGATCACGGATTTCATCTTTCCCTCTAATCCTGCCAGCTCAAATAATGCCGGCTCTGTAGGCGGATTTAAGGAATATCCGGTCACTTCCGCACCTGCATTTACCAGGATCCTGCAGAGCCATGTGCCCTTGAAACCTGTATGTCCGGTCACAAGCACTTTCTTTCCTTTATAAAATTCAAAAACTTCTTTAAAACTAAATGTAGAATTCATCTCAGTTCTCCTGAATGTTTTTCTTATTTCCAGCTCTTCCACGGAGCTTTACCGGATGCCCACATATCTTCTAACTGCATCTTATCACGCTGAGTATCCATGCACTTCCAGAATCCTGTGTGATGGAACGCCATCAGTTCACCATTCTTTGCCAGATTCTCGAGCGGCTCTCTCTCAAGAACTGTTGTATCGCCTTCGATATAATCAAACACTTCCGGATTCATGATCATAAATCCACCGTTGATCACGCCGCCGTCGTTGTCATTTTTCTCACGGAATGCATTGATCTGTCCGTTTCCGTCCATATCCAGAACACCGAATCTCTGACCTACGTTTACAGCGGAAATGGTTGCGATCTTACCATGAGCGCGGTGGAACTCTTCCAGTGCCTTTAAGTCGATATCAGACACACCGTCACCATAAGTAAGCATGAACGGTTCATCGCCTACATATTCACGGATTCTCTTCACACGACCGCCGGTCATTGTGTGTAAACCGGTATCGATCAGT
>JAFYOD010000063.1 GCA_017556515.1 Lachnospiraceae bacterium | reverse complement strand
TCAATATGTACTACCGTACATTTCTTGGTGTATTCACGTTTGTCGCCGGTTGCACGATCGGAGAATCGAACACCGACTGCGATCATAAGATCACATTCGGACTGAGCTTTTGTCGCTTCATATCTTCCGTGCATACCTGTCATACCAAGGTTTAACGGATAGGATCCCGGAATTGCTGTCAGACCCATCATACTTAAACCAACCGGTGCATTCAGACGTTTGGAAAGTTCCAGCAACTCATTTTCTGCTCCGGATGCGATCACGCCGCCACCTGCATAGATAAACGGTTTCTTCGCCTGTTTTACCATCTCGAGGAGTGCATCCAGATCGTTGACGCTGCCCTCTTTCGGTTTCTTGATATACGGGGATACCTGCATATCTTCAATGTATTCGCACTCTGCAACCTGAATGTCCTTCGGGATATCGATCACGACCGGTCCCTTACGTCCTTCATTTGCAAAGATAAATGCTTCTTTAATTGTTTTCTGTAAGTCGTTGATATTACGGACTGTAAAGTTGTGTTTTACGATCGGCATTGTCACGCCTACAATATCAACTTCCTGGAATGAATCTTTTCCGAGATTTGACACTGCCACGTTACCGGTAATCGCTACCATCGGAACAGAGTCCATATAAGCATTTGCGATGCCTGTAACCAGGTTTGTAGCACCCGGACCGCTTGTTGCAAGAACAACACCAACTTTTCCGCTGGCTCTTGCATAGCCGTCAGCAGCGTGCGCCGCTCCCTGCTCGTGAGCTGTCAAAACGTGTGTAATTCTGTCGGAAGCGTCGTACAGAGCATCGTAAATATCGATCACTGTACCACCCGGATAACCAAAAATTGTTTCCACTCCCTGATGGATCAGTTCTTCCACCAGAATTTGCGCGCCTTTCATTTTCATACAAGATTCCTCATTTTCTGTTATTTAAAAAGACCCCACAGCGTTTTTGCTGCAAGGCCCCCATTGTATACTTATACCCAAAATTTCTTTGTGTCTTCTACAGTGTGATTACCCCTGGTTTAGCAAAACGCAAATAAGCATTGCCGCCGATGACGATAATGCTGTCAATAATTCGAATCACGACTGCTAATAATACAAGGTTTGTCATCATATCTGCGTTCTCCTTTCCCAGATCCCTCTGTAGTGGCACAAGAACTTTGCAGAAGTTCAAAACATTCAAACTCTACTATGGTAAAGCATTGCTGCTGTACTCATTATACTCCCTTTGTACAAAAATGCAAGTGTTTTTATTTGTTTATTTGTTAAAAATGTAAAAAACGAGCAGGATTTTCATCCTGCCCGCCTATTTAACACCTGATTTTTCATCGTTTCTGTAAACTTAGAACTTATTTTCTTATGTTTTATAACTTCTGGAAACCATATGCATTGATGATCGCATCCAGTTTCTCACCTGCTTTACAGATCGGACACTCACCTGCCGATGTATAGGAATAGTCCGGAATATGGGACTTATTGAATACAGAAATTACCGGAATTCCATTTACTTCTGTCTCTGCACTGAATACAGAAGAGATGCACTGTACGATACCGCCGAAATACTGTACACCCTCAACAGCCTTGATCGCTGTAAGACCGGTTCTTACTGCGGTTGTGAGAACAACTACATTCTTGCCTTCGATCATCGGTCTGTAGTTATCTTTAAAGATCATCTGACCGCTGCTGTTGAACTCCGGTTTTGTAACATAAATCGTTTTATGTGCATTAGTGGAAATGTATCCGCCTTTTTTCAATTCCTGAGCAAGGAAAGCGCCGATTACCTCTGTGCCTTCCATACACACAATTGTATCAACTACCATTGTATACAGATAGGACTGACAAAGAGCTGCAGCAATGTCCTGCGCTTCGCTGATACGAGCTTTTGCAGTTGTCAGGTCAATGTAATAATTGGTGTGTGCATGATTGGTCGCGAAATGTCCTTTTACCACTTTCAACGGAGCATTCACATTATGAGCCTGAATTTTGCTGTAGTTTAAATTCATAGACACGCCTCCTTTTAGTTTCATTTTCATGAAATCATTATACTAAAAATTCAGCATTTTCACAATAAGAATTTCAACAATTACCCAACTTTTTCAGGCGATTTCTAACTTCCATTTTAATAAGCGAGAACTTCATGACCATTCTCAGTCACTAAAACCATGATTTCCCACTGAGCGGATGGTTTATGGTCTGCTGTATAAATAGTCCATCCATTTTCCTCATCCACATAGAATTCACTGCTGCCGATATTGACCATCGGTTCGATCGTAAAGATCATACCCGGGACCATCAGCATCTCGGTTCCGCGCGGTGCGACATGGCTTACAAACGGTTCTTCATGGAACTCCAGACCGATTCCATGTCCGCCGATCTCTTCCACAACAGTATAACCATACTTCTTCGCGTGATCATTAACTGCCTGACTCATATCTCCCAGATATCCCCACGGTTTTACTTCCGCAAGACCTTTTTCCACCGCTTCTTTTGTCACACGCACCAGCTGTTCCTTTTCCGGAGTCGTCTGGCCAATGATAAACATACGGGAAGAATCGGAATAATAGCCATTTAAAATAGTGGAAACATCGACATTAACAATGTCTCCTTCCTTTAAGACAACTTCTTCCGACGGGATTCCGTGGCAAACTTCCTCATTGATGGATGTGCACACACTCTTAGGAAATCCTTCAAATCCAAGAGGCGCCGGGATACCGCCATGAGCCACCGTATAATCATGCACCCATCTGTTGATATCTTCTGTTGTCACACCTGCCTTTATATTGGCAGCCACATGATCCAGGATCGCAATATTCAGTTTTCCGCTCTCACGGATTCCCTCGATCTGCTCCGGTGTCTTAATGATCAGGTGGGATGGGATCATCTGTCCTTCTCTTCTTGCTTTATTTACTTTTCTGTCAAATTCCATATGACAGTCCTTATATTCTTTTCCGCTTCCGCACCAGCAGGTGCTCTCCGGTCTCAATCTCTTAAACATATATTTTTTCTCCGTTTCGTGATAAATTTACCATCTATTTGGTTGCTACTTTCACTGATATTTTATATAATACAAGCATAGTATTTTTTTGTCAAACGTGGGAAAGGGGCGTATAAAAATGAAAGTTTTAGTTACAGGTTTTGATCCGTTCGGCGGCGAATCCATCAACCCGGCATGGGAAGCAGTTAAGGTGATCAAAGATGAGATCGCAGGTGCAGAAGTTATTAAGATGCAGATCCCGACAGTTGTTGGTAAATCCATCGCAAAGATCCATGATAAGATGGTTGAGATCAACCCGGATATCGTGATCGCAGTTGGACAGGCAGGCGGCCGTTTTGGTGTAACTCCGGAGCGTGTAGCGATCAATGTTACAGATGCAAGAATCCCGGATAATGAGGGCAATCAGCCGATCGATGAGCCGATCTTCGCAGATGGCGATGCTGCTTACTTCAGCAACCTTCCGGTAAAAGCAATGGTTCAGGCGATCAAAGATGCAGGTTATCCGTCCGTACTTTCCAATACAGCCGGTACATACATCTGCAACCACGTTATGTACGGTATCCTTTACTATATCCAGAAAGAGTTCCCGAATGCACGCGGCGGTTTCATCCATGTTCCGTATGCAGCATCTCAGGTTGTAAACAAACCAAACACTGCTTCTATGGCGATCGCTGACATCACAGCATCCATCGAAGCTGCGATCAAAGCTGCAGTTGAGAATGCTACTGATATCGTAGCGATCGGCGGCGAAACTCACTAATCATCTTTTGACGATTCATTTATTTTCAAATAAACAAGAACGGCGCATCGAAGTTTTTCGATACGCCGTTTTTTTAATTTCTTACATATTCACGATTACTTTTGCAACTAACGCTTTAAAGGATTTTGCCACTTTATCCGCTGCCTCTGTCACTTCTTTATGATCAAGGACTTCTCCGGTAATTCCTGCTGCCATGTTGGTAATGCAGGAAATACCGCACACTTCCATTCCCATATGACATGCTGCCATTGCTTCACATGCGGTACTCATACCAACCGCATCTGCGCCCCAGGAGCGAGCCAGTTTAACCTCAGCCGGGGTCTCGTAGTTTGGACCTGTAAACTGTATGTACACACCTTCCTGTAACGCAACTTCACACTCAGCTGCACAGGCTCTAATCACATTCTGAAGACGTTCACTGTAAACATTGCTCATATCCGGGAATCTGACTCCCAGCTGTTCTAAATTCGGTCCGATCAGTGGGCTCGGAACCGCTGTTGTAATGTGGTCTGTGATCATCATCAGGTCACATGCATGGAACTTCGGATTGCAGCCGCCTGCCGCATTTGTTAACAACAGTTTTTTCGCGCCCATCATGCCCATCAAACGTGTCGGAAGAACCACATCAGACATCGGATACCCCTCGTAAAAATGAACACGGCCCTGCATAATCACAACCGGTGTCTTCTCTACATAGCCAAATACGAAGCGGCCTTTATGTCCGGATACGGTAGATACCGGAAATCCTTCGATATCGTTGTAACTGATCGTATCAACAATCTCGATCTCATCTGCAAAATCTCCAAGTCCTGAACCTAAGATCACAGCCACTTCCGGAATAAAATCAGTTTTAGCACGAACACTTTCTAAACAAGCCAATAATTTTTTATACATATATGTTCTTCCTTTCTTTAAAAGAACCCGGCCGGGTTCACAACCAGCCGGGTTCCGATCATATCTAAATTAGTTCGGCATAGCCAGTTTCTGGCCTGCATAGATCAGGTTCGGATCTGCCAGTGCTGCCTGGTTCAGCGCGTAGATCTCTTTCCAACGATTGCCGTTGCCAAGCTGATTCTGTGCGATGAGCCATAAGGAATCACCAACAACTACTACATAAGCGCCATCAGAAGCTGCCGGAGCCTGTGTTGTGGACGGAGCT
>JAFYOD010000062.1 GCA_017556515.1 Lachnospiraceae bacterium | reverse complement strand
TGCCTCATTTCTATCGTGATAAGTTGTAATTATAGCGTTTTAATAATTCAGCAGCTTCTGATTTTTCGTCTTCAGAATAAAACTCAATTCGAAGGGCACCTTCTCCATAATCTCTGGCGTTATTGATCCCGATGTTTTTCACGTTAATACCACGGGAAGCCAGGATCGCAGAAAGGATTGCGATGGAACCAGGCTCATCTACTACATCGACAGAAAAAGAGTGGATTGGAGCGACCGGACCTCTTTTTCTGCTGGAAAATGTATCACGGTAACGACCGGATTCATCGAATAGATCGTAGATAGCCTGACCGTTATGAGTATTCAGATCTTCATAAATGGTTTCCAGAGATTCAATATAGCGTCGCATCAGCACTTTAAGATTGTCTGTATTTGTCATGCAGATCTGCTCCCACATGACAGGAGAAGATGATGCAATGCGTGTAATATCCTTAAAACCGCCGGCTGCGATTCGTTTCATCGTCTCAGTTTCGCCGTCATTATCTTTTACCAGTTTTACAAGACTGGATGCAATAAGATGTGGAAGATGGCTGATAGCGGCTACAGAAAAATCATGTTCCTTATAGTCCAGCACAAGCGGGATAGCACGAAGAGCTAAGGCGATCTGTTTCATGCGTTCAATCTGATCCGGTGTATTCTTTGAAGTTGGGCTGATAATATAGTAAGCATTTTCCAGAAGGTGAGCCGTGGAGTTTTCATATCCGGTCTTTTCGGAACCGGCCATTGGATGACCGCCGATAAAGACATTTTCCATGCCCATTTCGATCACGGTTTTGTGAATGTTGGTTTTGGTGCTTCCTACATCTGTGAGAATTGCTCCCGGTTTTAACAGCGGGCGGAGTTTCTCTAAATAAGCTGCATTATATTCCACAGGTGTGCATAAAAAGATAATGTCACAGTGGGAAAGATTTTCATCTATGCCATCAAGGATCAGATCAACTATCCCATCTTGTTTTGCCTGTTCCAGTTTGGATCTGGTACGCATGTAAGCCATGATTTGAATATTGCTATCGGCGCGTTTCAGACCTCGGGCGATGGAGCCGCCGATTAGGCCGAGACCGATAAAACCAATTGTAAATCCAGTCATAATTCTTACCTCCTAAAATCAAATTTTAAAGGAGAAAAATGCGGTTGTCAACAGTTTAAAGTGATAAAATATTAAGCGGCAGAAGCCCGTGAAATAAGTGAATTGAGATTGACAAAACACTAGAGAAGTACTATACTTTTTTTATAACATAAACGTGTTTTTGTGTGAAAAAATATACATATTTCACAATGAAATGATTTTCACACAAATAAAAATTTAAGGAGGAATTTCATATGAAAAAACTTATCAGCGCAGCTCTTGCAGCATCCCTTGCACTTAGCTTAACAGCTTGTGGCGGCAATGCAGCTCCGGCAGCAACAGAGGCAGCAAAAGATGCAGCTCCGGCAGCAACAGAAGCAGCAAAAGAAACAGCAGCTCCGGCAGCTTCCGAGGATCCGATCCGTGTATGTGTAGTTTACACAGGTTCCCTTGGTGACAAATCTTACAATGACTCTTGTAACGAAGGCGCTCAGAAAGCAGTAGCAGACTTCGGTATCGAGTTAAAATCCCTTGAGGGTACAACAGCAGAAGAGTGGGAGTCCAACCTTCTTGCAGCTTGTGAAGACGGCTACGATCTTATCATCGGTGCTTCTTCCAACATCGCTGACTACATCACAGAGCATGGCCCGAACTACCCGGATACAAAGTTCGCAGTTATCGATACAACTGTTGATCTTCCGAACGTACAGTCCATCTCCTTCGCACAGAACGAGGGTTCCTTCCTTGCAGGTGCAGCAGCAGCTATGTTCACACAGAAAACAGATATCCCGGGCGTTAACGAAGACGCTATCATCGGCTGGGTAGGCGGTATGGATATCCCGGTACTTCATGACTTCTTCACAGGTTATGAGCAGGGTGCTAAATACATCAACCCGGATATTCAGATCCTTCAGGCTTTCGCTGGTGAGTGGTCCAACCCGTTAAAGGGTAAAGAGCTTACATTCGCTCAGTACGATCAGGGCGCTGATATCGTTATGAACGTTGCTTCCGGTACAGGTACAGGTATCCTTGAAGGCGCGAAAGAAAAAGGCTTATATGCAATCGGTGTTGACCTTAACCAGGACGCTGATCAGCCGGGCGCAGTTCTTACATCCATGGTAAAACGTGTTGATACAGCTTGCTACCTTACAATTCAGTCTGTAGTTGAAGATACATTCGCTGGCGGTACAACTCAGTACCTTGCATTAAAAGAAGGCGGTGTTTCCCTTACTGATTTCGCAGTTATGAAAGAGCACCTTGGCGATAAGTTCCCGCAGGATATCGTTGATAAATGTGAAGAACTTGCACAGAAGATCGCTGCTGGTGAGATCGTTGTAGAAAACTACGAAGGTTTCGGTCCGGCGAAATAAACCTGTGACGTAACGAAAATGAACAGGGTTCAGCTTTGAACCCTGTTTTTTTAAAATAAAAAAAGGGTGAAGCAAAGATGAGTGAATATGTAGTAACGATGAGCAATATCGTCAAGACATTCGGTCATGTACAGGCAGTCAGACACGGTGAATTCACACTGAAAAAAGGCGAGATCCACTCCCTTATCGGTGAGAATGGTGCCGGTAAGTCTACAATGATGAAACTGCTTTACGGTATGTACCCGATCAACAGCGGCGAAATTGTCATTAAGGGTAAAAAGATGGATCATCTTGATCCGAAGACAGCGATCGAACACGGTGTCGGCATGGTACACCAGGAGTTCATGCTTGTAGAAGAACTGACAGTTCTTGAGAATATCATTCTTGGTTTCGAGCCGACAAAAGGCATGAAGATCGACTTTGATGCTGCAAGAAAAGAAGTTCAGAAATATATCGACCAGTACGACATGGAAGTTCAGCTGGACAAAAAGATCAGCCAGATTTCCGTAGGTGAAGCACAGAGAGTAGAGATCATCAAAACTCTTATGCGTGGTGCGGATGTTATCATCCTCGACGAGCCGACTGCTGTATTAACACCGCAGGAAGCAAAACGTTTATTTGAAATTCTTAAAAACTTAAGAGAAGACGGAAAATCCTTAGTATTCATTTCTCATAAGCTTGATGAGATCATGGATATCTCTGACCGTGTATCTGTTATGCGTCAGGGCCAGTACATGGGTACTGTAAATGTAGAAGACACATCACCGTTAGATCTTACAAAGCGTATGATCGGACGTGAAGTATTCTTAAATATCGATAAGGCTTACGGTAAAGCCGGTGAAACAATCCTGGAAGTTAAAGATGTCTGGGTATCCAGTAACAAAGAAACTTCCAAGATCCGTGGTATGTCCCTCCATGTAAAAGAGGGTGAGATCGTTGGTATCGCAGGTATCGACGGTAACGGACAGAGCGAACTGATCGAAGCAATCACAGGTATCAGAAAAGTAGAAAAAGGTTCTGTGATCTTAAAGGGTAAAGATATCACAAACCTTACACCGAAGAAAGTTCGTGATGCAGGTCTTGCACACGTTCCGGAGGATCGTAACAAACGTGGTCTGAACAGAACCATGTCCATCGTAGACAACCTGGTTGCAGTTCAGCTTGACGAAGAACCGTTCTCTAAGAACATGATGATTACAAAAGCTAATCAGGATGTATATGCTGAAGAGATGGTGAAACAGTTCGATATCCGTCCGACCGACTACAACCTGCCGACATCTGCATTATCCGGTGGTAATGCTCAGAAGGTAGTAGTAGCTCGTGAGGTTAATATGAAGAAACCTCTCCTGATCGCATCCCAGCCGACTCGTGGTGTTGACGTAGGCGCGATCGAGATCATCCGTAACACACTGGAAAAAGCAAAGAAGGAAGGCGCAGGCGTTCTTCTTGTATCTGCAGAGCTTGAAGAGATCATTTCCCTGTCTGACCGTATCGTGGTTATCCACGAAGGTAAGATCACAGGTGAACTTCTTGCAAGTGAAGCAAATGAAGAAAACCTCGGTCTCCTTATGATGGGTGGAAAGGAGAGTAAATAAGCAGTATGAATAACAATAGTGCAAAAGCAGGATTTTTAAGAATTATAGTTACAATGCTGCTCTCTCTTGGCATTGGAGCACTTTTTATTATCGGCATCGGTGAGAATCCGATCGATGCGTATATGGCACTTTTTAAAGGTGCATTTAAAGGTAAACTCCGTTTTGGTACAACCCTTGCCGGATTTACACCGCTTCTGTTATCTTCCGTAGCATTCGCAGTAGCAGCGAAAGCAGGTGCGTTCAACGTCGGTCTTGAAGGTCAGATCTTCCTCGGCGGTATCGCATCCGCATATATCGGAATTAACTGGACATTCCTTCCGAAACCGGTTCTTTTAATCGTATGTTTCTTAGGCGGTGCACTCGTTGGTGCAGCTTGGGGTTTCATCCCGGCAGCATTAAAAGCATACTACAATGTAAGTGAAGTATGTTCCACGATCCTTATGAATACCGTCGCACTTTACATCACTTCTTATCTTGTAAGTGGTCCGATGAGTGCCGGTACAGCAAACGCACAGTCTCATCCGGTTACAGTAAATCTGTATCAGTTCATGAAACCGAGTAGTGCAAACGTTGGTATTTTTATTGCCCTTGCACTGGTACTTCTTGTACTCTTCATGCTTTATAAAACAACATGGGGCTATAAGATCCGTACAGTAGGTACAAACCCGGATCATGCAGACTACGTTGGTATCGATTCCAAAAAAGTATTTATCGGTTCCATGATGATCTCCGGTGCCCTTTGTGGTATCGCAGGCTGCATCGAGGTTCTCGGTGTACATGGTTACTTCCTTAACAACTTCGCAGCAGGTCTTGGCGGAAACGGTATGTTAGCATCCCTTATCGTTAAGAACAACGTTGCAGGTGCTCCGTTTATGGCATTCTTCCTTTCCGTATTAAAAGCTGGTGCAATGGGTATGCAGCAGAGCACAGGTGTTCCGAAAGCGCTTGTTGATACAATTACAGCTGTATTCATCATCATCGCTACAATGGAAACACTGATCCAGTTTAAAGAAAAAGCGAAGAAAAAAGACAAGAAGGAGGCTTAATCGATGGGTGCAATTTTTGAAAACTTAGATAAAATTATCAATGTGTCCCTGATCTACGCAACATTCCGTTCTGCGACTCCGATTATCTTCGCGGCTCTTTGTGCAGCTATTACACAGCAGGCAAATATCCTGAACGTAGGTACTGAAGGTATCATGCTTGTTGGCGCGTTCACAGCAGTGGCAGTCAGCTACTTTACAGGAAGCTGGGTAGCAGGTGTTGCAGCAGCTATGCTTGCAGGTGTTCTTATTGCGATGATCATTGGTATTGGTCACATTAAATATGGTGCAGATAACTGTGCGATCGGTATGGGCGTTAACATGCTTGCTCTGGCTCTCACAAAATTCTGCTTAAACGTTATTTTCGGTATGAACGGTTCTTTCTCCAGCCCGGATATTCAGCCGATCCCGAGAATTAAACTGGAATTCTTAAAAGATGTTCCGATCATTGGCGAGATCTTCTGTAACTGGAGTATCATGGAGTGGGTAGTTATCGTCCTGATCTTCGCACTTCAGTATCTGTTCTATAAAACAGTTTGGGGTCTTCGTCTCCGTGCAGTAGGTCAGTTCCCGGTAGCTGCTAAAACAGCAGGTATCAACGTAAACAAGATCAAATACCAGGCAGTTGCATTTGCAGGTATGATCGGTGGTCTTGCAGGTGCTCACCTTTCCCTTGGTTACAGCACACAGTTCGTAGAGAACATGACAAGTAACCGTGGTTTCATGGGTGTTGCTGCGATGTATTTCGGTGGTGCGAACCCGGTACTTACAACAGTTGGATGTCTTCTGTTCGGTTTTGCTGACTCTGTTGGTGCAAGACTTCAGGCTTACGGTATTCCGTCTCAGTTCGTCCTGATGATGCCGTATATCGTAACAATTGCAGTACTGGCAATTTCTATGGCGATCAAGATCTCCACAACAAAGAAACGTCAGTCTTCTTTAAACTAATTTTAATTTAAGAAACCGTATAACTCTGAAAATTTGCAATTTAGATTTTAAGGAGTAACACATATGGAAAAGAGAAAAATCATTCTGGATTGTGATCCGGGACATGATGATGCGGTGGCGATCCTTCTTGCCGGCATCAACGAAAACATCGAGCTTCTTGGTATTTCTGTAGTAACAGGAAACCAGACACTGGATAAAACAACAACAAACGCACTGAATATCTGCCAGTGGCTTGGCCTGGATGTTCCGGTATACAAAGGATGTCCGGATCCGATGATCCGTCCGAAATTTGTAGCTGCGGATATCCATGGTGAAACCGGTCTTGACGGCCCGGTATTTGAACCGCTGACAAAGAAAGCAGAAGAGCAGCATGCAGTTCTCTGGATGATCGACACATTGATGAAATCTGACGGAGATATCACTGTTGTAACAACAGGACCGATGACAAACCTCGGTATGGCAATGCGTATGGAACCGGCGATTATTCCGAAGATCAAAGAGATCGTTCTGATGGGCGGTGCATACACAAACGGTAACGTTACACCGGCAGCCGAATTCAATATCATCGAAGATGCAGATGCTGCATATGTTTGTTTCACAAGCGGAAGACCGATCACAATGGTAGGACTCGATGTGACCAGAAAAGCTCTTTGCTATCCGTCTATCGTAGAGCGTATGGGCAAGATCGATAACAAGGCAGCCAAACTGTTCGTAGACCTGATGGGACATTTCTGTAAGAGTCAGAAAGAAGTATTCGGATGGGAAGGCGGTCCGTTACATGATCCGATCACGATCGCGTACCTGATCGATCCAAGCGTGATCACAGTCAAACCAATGTACTGTGAGATTGATATTTTCTCTCAGCAGTCTCTTGGAAGAACAAACTGCGACTTCTTTGGATACCTCAAGAAAGAACCGAATGTCAACGTTGCGATCGCAGTTGATGCGGACAAATATTGGGATATCATTGAAGAAAATATCCGCAAGTATAGCTAACTCGATACAGGAATCAGAAATGATTCCTGTATCCGATGATACAAGATATAAGGGGCTAGGCTATGAATACTAAACTTCGCGAAGTTCTTGAACAGAACCGAGAGTATTATATTGAACAATTAAAAAATATTATCGCGATCGATACTCATGACATTGGTCATGGTATCGGTGGCGGTTTAGAGGCCGAAGGTCAGGATTATATGATCCGTCTCTTCGAGTCTATGGGTGCTTCTGAGATCATCAAAGATGATATGGATGAAGCAGTGATCCAGGAATGCTTTGATAAATATTATGAAGGCAATCTGGGACACAACCAGGAAAACCGTTATAATGTATATGCTACATTTAAAGGAACGAAAGGCGGCAAGAGCCTTCTTTTCAACAGCCACATCGATGTTATGCCGGCTGATGAAGTAGATGAGTGGACAACACCGCCATTCCAGCCGGATATTCGTGACGGTAAAATGTACGGACGCGGAACTGCTGATATGAAAGCAGGTCTTATGGCTTCTGCTATGGCAGTAAAACTGATCCAGGATGCAGGTATGGAGATTCCGGGCGACGTAATTATCACATCTGTATGTGATGAAGAGGGCGGCGGAAACGGTTCCATGCAGGCAGTTATGCGTGGATTAAAAGCTGACGGTGTGATCAACTGTGAAAACAGTGAAGGAAAAGCACTTCTGGCACATATGGGATGGGTGTTCTTCAAGGTGGAATTTGAAGGTAAGGCATGTCATTCCGGTGGCAAGAAGAACGGTGTCAGCGCGATCGATAAAGCGATCAAAGTGATCCAGGCTCTCAATGAAATGGAGCACTCCTGGCTCTTAGAGTATAAGCATCCGCTTCTTCCTCCGCCAAACCTGAACGTTGGTGTGATCGAAGGCGGTACAGCCGGCTCTACAGTTCCGGATTATTGTTCCTTCTCCACATGCGTACATTACATTCCGAACATGATGAGCCATGACCAGGTTGTGCGTGAATTCACAGAATGTGTAGAGCGTACAGCAAAAGGTGATGCGTGGATGGCAGAACATATGCCGAAGATCACAATTTACCAGGCTGGTAATGGTTTCGAGCAGGATGGAGACCATGAATTTGTAAAAGCACTTTGCAATGCTTATGAGACATCTACAGGCAACAAGCTGATCACGGACGGTTGCATGTGCGGTAACGATGCAAGACTTTGGAAAAATATTGCAGAGTCACCGACTATTATCTACGGACCGGGTCGCCTTGCTCAGTGTCACGGTATTGATGAATGGGTAAGCATTGATGAGTACTTAGAGGTAATCTTAGTATATGCTCAGTTGATCCTTGACTGGGGAACAAATTAAGTTTTTATAATTAGATTAGGGGGAATTACAAATGGCTAAGAAAGTTCTTTTAGTAGGCGAATCCTGGATGAGCTTTACAACACATGTAAAAGGATTTGATACATTCTACACATCTGTTTATGAGACAGGTCATCAGTTTTTTGAGGCGGCAATGATCGCCGGCGGTTATGATTTCACATTCATGCCGAACCATGAAGCAATGGATAACTTCCCGTTCACACTTGAGGAGTTACAGCAGTACGATCTTATCGTTCTTTCTGATATCGGTGCAAACACACTGCTCCTTCCGACAGCTACATTTACAAAGAGTATCATCAGACCGAACCGTTGCAACTTGATCCGTGACTACGTTCTTGAGGGCGGCGCACTTCTTATGGTAGGCGGTTATATGACATTCTCCGGTATTGATGGCAAGGGTAAATGGCAGGATACAGCTGTTCAGGAAGTTCTCCCGGTTCAGGTTCTTCCGACAGATGACCGTATCGAGCATTGCGAAGGCGTACAGCCGGTAACAGTAAAAGAGCATGAGATTCTTGCAGGTCTTGGAGAGTGGCCGAGAGTTCTTGGTTACAACAAGACAATCTTAAAAGAAGGCGCAGAGCTTCTTGCGACTGTTGATGAAAATCCGTTCATCGCTCTTGGTGAGTACGGAAAAGGACGTTCTGCTGTATTTACAACAGACTGTGCTCCGCACTGGGCTCCGCCGGAGTTCTGCAACTGGGAAGGTTA
>JAFYOD010000061.1 GCA_017556515.1 Lachnospiraceae bacterium | reverse complement strand
TGGTTCTTCTTTTCTTCTATGAAAACCAAAGATATTATGAGTATGTTTGATGCCCTCTTTTTTAGCATTTATTTCTTCTTTTTTCTCATTTGGTTCTTCTTTTTTATCATTTATTTCTTCTTGTTTATCATTTATTTCTTCTTGTTTATCATTTATTTCACTATATAGTTTTCCTTCTTTTTCTTCGATTTCCCCAAGAATGTCAGCCTCTATTTCGTTCAAAAACTCTTCGGTTCTGATTGCATCTTCATAATCTTCAAGATCTTGGATCTCCTCCGTATAAACAGGGGCTCCATAACTTACTCCGGCTTGAACAACCTCTTTACCTAATGCTTTATCAAGAACTTCTTTCAATTCTGCCCTACGTTCTTTGGAAGCGTAAATATCCATAAAATCTGCCGAATCCTGGCAAATATCCAGCGCAAAATCCATTCGATCCTGTCCAAGTGTAGTGGACTGTGTGCCAACACCCTTTTTCTGAATATAATTCATGGAAGCAGCCTGAAGTTTCTCGAGCTGTTCTCCAAGAAGAGTATTATCAATGCTTTCTAATCCGAGAGTTTTATTCAGATTATTGAACGCTTCTTTCATCGCTTTAAACTCAGCAGAATTAATATGCCAGTTATCATCTAACTTCTTCAGTCGTTCAGACATCACGTTCATTTTTTCTTTCAGATTCTGGAAATTCTCCGGCGTATGCTCTACGGATGTAGGAACCGGCATATCCATCACTTCTTTTATTGTAAGTGCAGGCTGTCCATGCTGAATAATTTCTGCATAATATTTCAGCTTTTTGTAATCGTTCTTCATTACCATCTTATTAAATTTTGCCATTGCTTTTCTGGAAACATCGCTGGCTTCCCAACCAAGATCTTCATTTAAGAATATATCATTATTCATCAGATTCTGGTTTTGATTCATCAGGTCTAAAGCAACAGTCTCAGGGATCTTTGTATCCACTTTTGCTAAATTCATCAAATCCTTTGTATATTGCTGATATTTTACAAGCTCTGTGTACATGTCTTCCTTTATGGCTTTATGACGAGCACGCAAATCTTCCTGCATCGCTTTGTCTTACTTCAACTTTTCACGATCTATCTTATCCATCATTTCCTGTAACTTTTTCAATCGTTTGTTGTAGTCACTCGGAATCTCATTCTGCACAAATTTTACGATCCGCTCTACATTATCCTTGTAAGTAAATCCTTTATTCGATGTTTTGTATCCCATACTTTTCTCTCCTTACATAAATAATTTTGGTATACGCCTTTGGTTCTCATATAAATAAGTCCTGCTGCCTGTATATACACATTTTTTATGACTTTGTTACAAAATATTTGTAAAAATTTTAATTCAAATTATTTTGATTTTTGTTTGTTGATTTCTATAGCAATCTGCAAAATGGTATACAACAGTTCCAGACAAGCAAGGATAATATCGTTGATGTACTGGATATTATAGAGGCGGAACAGTTCCTTAAGATCGTCCAGTTCTTCCTCTGTGGCCATATGTTTTTCCCGCAGATAAACATATGCGCGTTTCTGTGCTTTCTTTTCCGTTTTAAGCGTCAGTACAGAAAGAACAATCGCATAAACATAGAACAGCAGACCCAATGCACCAAACACATAGGTACATACACCGTTACCGTTAAACACAAAATAATCCAGCGCAGCACCCACAAGAATAAGCGGGATAAAAGCGAGCGGACCAAAATTAATGATTGGGTAAAGGCGTATCTGTTTTTTCATATCCGGGTCATTCTCTTTATCAAGAACTGCCAGACAAGCCTTTTGTGCACCAATACCCAGCGCAACAACACTGGTTTTGTGGCGGGTCATTCTTCTGATGCGAACCTTTTTGAAGTAATGGCTGTAACTGTTACCAAACAGCATAGAACCTGTAACCTTAACCTTGATGTGTTCAAGGTCATTGTCATCCAGAACTTTTCGTGCTACCTGTTCACCCGTCATATGTATGCTATTTTCTTTTCGGTTGAACTTATAATACTTAATTCCCAGCCAGACATTTACCACAAGTGATACAAGGCCGATAAGCGCAATGAGCGCACCTACGATCAGCAATGCAATTTCAAGGCCTGCGCCCAGTGTCAGTTCAAAATTTAAATTTTCCATATCAAATACTCCTTTATATTATTTTCATTTTATTATAATTCGTTGTCGTTTACATTCTCCGGTTCCTGTACCTCTGTCTGCATCTCATCCCGCCAGAAACTCTAACCATTGATTTACAAGATCCTCAAGCGATTTCTTATTAAGTTTTCCCTCCTTGTTTTCATAAATCTCTTTTCTATATACACTTATTTCCAGGTTATGTTACAAAAATGGCATATTTTCATTCAATGTCAACGCTTATGATTGCAGGACGTTGCTGTAAAAAAACGCACTGACCCTTATACGGCCAGTGCGTATGATAGAAAAATCCATTTTAGATTGCCATCGACATTGCAATGATAAACCAGATCACAAGAATGATAAAAACAAACAAAGGAGATGCATTGGCCAATGCCAGTTTAAGGTAAAGTTTTCTTCTGGTTTTTACATCATCTGCTTTTTTCAGTTTGAGAAGCACCCACACCAAAAGGGCTGCCCAAATTATTAAAATCATGGCAACGGCAAGATAGAACGTACTGTTCCATAAACTGCTTATGATCCCATAGGTCAATACCAGTTCCACGAGTAATAAAAGCACATATAATATTTTTTTCATAAATCTGCCGCCTTATGAGAATGCAAAATCGTCATCCAACTCTTCTTTCTTCATCTCTTCGTTCTGCACATCTTCTTTCTGCATCTCATTATCCACATACATATCAATCTGCGGGAGTTTTTGAGCCAGTGCTCTCATAACAACGTCTACGTTAAAACCTCTCACATCCACAGGATCCGGATATCCTAAGATCTCACCTAAAGCCTGCACATCCACAAGCTCCGGTGCAATCGTCTCAAACTCACCAACGGTTCCCGCTAAAGTGAGCGGAAGCCCTGTTTCCTCTTGTTGTTCTTTGACATGCTCATTCCAGCTTTCCAGGATTCCTTTTATTTTCGCATATTTCGGATTTATGTTTTTCTCAACCTCGACCGGTGCTGTTTTTTTCTGTTCCGTCGGCTGCTTTGGTTCTTCCTTTGGAAGTTCATTTTCCTGATTGTTCTGGATCTGGATATCCTGCACCTGGTTGTCCTTGATCTCGTTATTCTGGATCTCGTTGTTCTGGATCGGATTATCCTGAATCGGATTGTTCTGGATCGGATTGTCATTGGAAAGTTCTACCTTTGGCTGCATCTTTTCCCGAATCGCTCTTTCCATCTCAGTGGCACGCCAGATGGTCTTCCATGCAAATTCATATCGTTCTTTTCCTCTGGAAGTGAAGATAGAAGGACCTCCTTTTTTCTTGCCAAGCATCTGATCATCAAACGCATCCGGTACCATTCCTACCGGCTCATAGCCTTTCTGTGCGCGTTTTGCATTGATATATGCAAGAGCTGCTTCTTTTAATTTTGCCATCTCCTCCAGGCACTCAGGGTTGTCTACCTTGAGATCTCCAAGTTTGCCCATAGACTCGTCAAAGGATCTCATCATAGTATTGAACTGGTCGCTGTTGCCGGATTCTTTTCCTCTGAGATCTTCTTTCTCCAGACTGCGGATGTACTGGTCCATTCTGGCAGGTACATTGGTTTCGATCAGCTGCTCACCTCCGCGGCTGACAACTACCGAAAGACCTTCTCCTACTTCAAGTGGATAAGACATGGTTTTCTCATTCCTCACCTTTACAGATGCAGGAACTCTCGGACGATCGTATCGAATATTGTTTTTATTCAAATAGTCCTGGGACATCATGGAACCAATGACCCGTATTTTTTCTTTATTGAAATCTGCCGGATCATTAATACCAACATTTGAATTATAATACCACTCATTCAATTCACTTAAAGTAGCTATCTGAGCGGCAAGGGATCCGTTATCGTCATAGGAAGGCAGATTCGCAATATCAGGCTCATCCTTCTGAAGTTCTTCCAGGAACGCTTTTATAGATAACTGACGTGTAATCTCCTTGCCAAGAATTATAGGAGACAGAACCTCCAAATTATCATAATATATAATACCTGTTTCACCTGTACCGGCAATAGTCATAAACCGTTCAAGTTCATTCCCGAGATGTAAAAGATCTTCTGCTTTTACATTTTTCACATGCTTCACACACTTGTTCAGCTCCTGTGTAAGGTCACAGCAGTACATACTTAACCTAGCCAATGGTTCTGCATGCATAGCCAGATCCTGCGGTGTCTTTATCTCATCCTTATGCTCTTTTATGTAATTCAGGACAGCCGCTTTTATAGCCAGAGCGCATTGATACATATTTTCGGAATATTGCTGCGCATCGTGTCTGTTATACAAGTTTTTGTATTCCTGACCGATCGTTTTCTTTTTATCCTTCAAAGCTCTTGGATCCATGATATCTTTCAGATCATGTCCATCCATAAGCATTCTGCCTATACAGTATACACTCGGAGTCGAACGTCCGGTAAACGGATCCGGTGACTTTGCTTTTGGGTCAAGGAAATCGCCTAGATACTGTTCCTGTACGGAGTTAAATTTATGCGTGAATCTTTTCATATATATTTCTCTTGCCTTTTCCTTGGCAACCATACGCATATACTCATCCATCAGTAC
>JAFYOD010000060.1 GCA_017556515.1 Lachnospiraceae bacterium | reverse complement strand
TTTATTGATTCTTGTCCACAGATATCAAAGGATGCCCACTGCCTTGCGAAGTTTTCCCGCAACAACAGATCCCAAGAATCCATACAGGGCTCCGCTAAATGCCGATACACACAGATATAAGAAGAGGACCGGTCCCCAAAGTCGGAACACGATCACATTGGCGGTTACCGATGCCAGTACCGCAGCAAGTGCATTTGCGAATACCATCCGCTCAGTTCGGTCCAGTTTGAAATGATCCGCCAGCCCGTAGATCAAATCAATCGCCATTCCGGGAACGATATAGCCAAGAGGAGCCAGTATTCCCATGCTGCCCACACGGCCCAAACATAATGCAAGAAATCCCTGTACTGCTCCCATGATGGTTCCACTGTATTTCAGTGGTTTTCCGGATTCGCTGTATTGATTTCTCTGACGGTCAAGCCACACCACTTCCGCTGCCACTACAAGGAACATGATCGAGAATCCTGTGCTGATCCCGCCCGGAATATGTAGTGCTTCCGTGATCACATTTGCCAATGGATTGATCAGTTTTTTTGTGAATAAACCAAGGACACAACATAAAGCCATGAAATTCAACTTCGATAATCTCGACTGTCTCATATGCGAACTCCTTCTCCAAACAGAAAGCATATCCGTTTCCAGATACACTCCGGTGGTTATTTGCCACGGTCATGCTCCATGCGCCCTCCGCGGTACAGGTGTCCATGTTCTGTACCGCAGAATGACGTTTAGGATGTCACGACTCGAAATTCGTGTTTTTCATGTTTTAGGTTTATAAATGTTTTAAAGTTTCATACTCCTCAGGAGTATTGATATTTGCCAGTTGTCTTACCTGGTCAGGGGAATCGATGGTCACATATTTGACCCGCAGTTTTTTCAGTGCTTCCATCACCCGGTTCCGGTCAGAAACGATCTGTTCTTCTAAAACCGAAAGCGCTGACTTTCGGTACACACCACAAAGAGGATGGATCTTTCCGTTGTCGCCAACAGAAATCACTACATCGTACGCATCCACATATTCTCCATCCGAATTTGTCTCCGAACCTTCTCCGGTCTTCATTTCTGCACATAACCGTTCAGCAAGTGCTTTGCTGAACAGAGGCATATCACAAGTTACCACAAACAACGCATCTGACTTGCAGGCAGAAAGTGCTGCATGAAGTCCTCCTATTGGGCCGTGATCCTGATAGATATCCGGGATCACGATCCATTCCTCTTCGATCGAATCAGAAAATCTGCTGTTTGTTCCTCGCGCAATGATCCTCTCCTCAAAAGAACTTAGTTCCTTTGCAATCTGCTCGATAAATTGTTTTCCATCGTATTCCAGCAGAGCTTTATCCGTTCCCATTCTGGAACTTTTTCCGCCTGCCAGGATCACACAACCTACATTCATAGAATTATTTACGCTCCACTTTCATTGCCATCATAGCAAAATTTAAAAGTACGTAGCCAACGATCATGGTTGTCAGGTATACCTGGAAACCGCTGATCTGTTTTACCACTTCTGCGAGACCTGTATTTCCGATGTTTGTTAGGTAACCTGCCATCTTTGTGCTGGCAACGATACCGATCGCCATCGGGAATGTCATGCCTGCAAATCCCGGTGCAAACGGGAATGCAAAGAATTTCGGAAGTTTGATGATGATGAAAGCCAGGGATGCCAGTACACATGCGTAAAGCACATAGAGAAGCATCTGGTTCGGCTCTTTAATCACATTCAGGTAGCTAACAACACAGAGGCTGCACGGAGCAAGCACAACTGCCATTGTATGATATACAGGAGCTTTCACTTCCACTGTCATCAGTCTCCAGATCATGATTGGGATAATGATAAAGTAAATAGCGATACCGTAGTATACGATATACTTTAAGATTCCTGCTGCATTCATGGCGCCGCCGACTACACAGCTGACCATGATACCATTATACGTCACAAACCAGCTTGGCACAAATGTATTTATATCTCTTTTTGAAATTACATTGCGGTATGTAAATACCAGAATGTGGATCGCATGGATTACGATCGCTACAGCCCACATACCTTTGCCAAGCGCCGGGATATAATCGAAATAATAGCTGCCAAGGATCATGGTAACCATGGTGAATCCGGCATATAAGCTGCACGGAACCACAGTTTCATACTCTTTTTTGCAAACCATCGGGAATTTGATGATCTTTACAATGTAGAGCAAGAGGATGATGGTCGCCGCCCACATGGTGATGTGGCGGATCCACGGATATCCCATTCCGGAATATACATTACCTAATGTCAGAGCACCAACGAAAGTTGGTAATACCGGTACCGGCATACGTTCTAATCTGTTCATTGCATCTCCTCCTCTTATTCTTCGTAATAGTATTCGAAGTTCTCATCGATGTGGAAGAAATCCGAATAGTCAATATCAAATACCGGTTTCTTAACCTTTGTAATATCGATCTTGCGGGCAATCAGCTGCTGTAAGATACCGCCGTAAGCCAGGTCTCCCTGTAAGATCGCACCCACGATCTTGCCGTTTTTGTGTACGATTTTCTTATAAGATGTCTTTGTCTCGCGGATCTCCACAGAATAGGAATCATCTTCCGGATTTACCATACCCAGGGACATGCTCGGAATTCCCAGGAAATTCATGGTAGACTTACTTGCGAAGAAATCTGTCATCTTTCTCGGAACGCCTGCCATGTTGCTGGCTGCAATGATACCTTCTTTTACGGCTACCGGCCAGATCGGGCTGAGTCCGGAAACATCGCCTGCACCATAGATGTTCTCATTGCTGGTCTTTCCTGTCTCGTCGTATACAAGACCGAAACGGCTTGTCTCGATACCGGAACCTTCTAAGAATTCCACGTTGGAACGAACGCCTGCTGTAATCACCACGTAATCACACGGGATTTCCGTTCCGTCTGCCAGACGCATCGCTGTAATCTCGCCATTTTCGTTTAAAACAGCTTCAGAAACGCCAAC